>JBAVZT010000055.1:0-2634 GCA_049588955.1 Rhodanobacteraceae bacterium
TCCTCGAGCAACTCGCGCAGACTCATGGTGGCGCGTGCGCGATGGCGTTCGCTTGGGCGGATGTCGATCGGTGTTTCGGCCGCAGCCGGACCGTCGCGATCGAAGCGGGTCAGCAGGCGACGCCAGAGGGAAACGCGTTCAGTCATGCCGGTGCCATTGCAACATGCGCTCGCCGAACCGGCGGCGCGTGCTTCGTGCAACCAAATGCGCTGCGACGCGCTATCGGAACGGTTTCTCAGGATGGGTTGAGCGCAGCGATACCCATGCGGTTGCGCTTCACTGCGATGGGTATCGGTGCGCTCAACCCATCCTACCTGTTACCTGGAAGATTCCGGGGCGTGCACGCTACGGAGCGCCATGCAGGAGAAGATGCCCATGCACCTTGACTTGCTTGCCGATATCGGCCCAGTCGGCGCCGCGGCCGAGGCCGAAATCGAGGCGGTCGAGCGTGGCGGCCACATCGAGCGTGGCGTCGTTTCCGGTGGCCGCAAAGTTCAACTGCAAGGTGACCGGTTGGCTGCTTCCGCGGATCGTGAGTGTGCCTGCGGCCTGCACGCCACCGTCGGCGTCGCGCCTGAACGAGGTTGTGACGAAGTGTGCCGTCGGAAACTTGCCGGTGTCGAAAAAATCCGATCCGGCCAGCGTCTGGTCGCGTTCGCTGCTCTGCGTGTCGACGCTGGCCGTCTCGACCGTGACATCGAACTTCGCAGCGGCCAGATGGTCCGGATCGTAGCGGATGGTCGCCTCGAACTTCTTGAAAGCCCCGTCAAACGGCCCGCCCTGGTAGGTGCCGCTGAATCCGAGGGTGCTGTGCGCGGCGTCGGTGGTCCAGTCGCGTGCGTTGACCGTCAGTGGCAGCAGCAGGAGCGTTGCAAACGCGATGCGCAGCATGTCGATTCCTCCGTGGTCAGCTGTGCGGGTCGGGACGATGTCGGCCCGGCAGCATCCGCCGCAGCACGTCGTCTCGATCGATCAGGTGATGTTTCAACGCCGCCGCGACATGCAGCGCAGCCACGCCGAAAAGAGTCCAGAACAGCGTAGCGTGCAGGTTCGCAGCGGCATCCTTCCAGGCCGGCAACGCACCGCCGGTGAGACTCGGCATCCTGACCAGCCCCCACCAGTAGAGCGGACGCAGGCTCGCGATCGAATCGAACAGCCAGCCCGACAGTGGCAATGCGAACAGCAGGACGTACAGCAGCACATGACTCACACGTGCCGCGATCACCTGCCAGTGCGGCATACCGGGCGGCTCTTCGGGACGGCGATCGAACGCGCGCCAGGCGAGACGCAGCACGGCGAGCGCGAGGATCGTCAGGCCGAGCGACTTGTGGAAGCTGTAGACCGGAATGATGGAAGGTCGGCGCGGCAGGTTGATCATCACGAGACCGACCGTTCCCTGCACCAGGATTGCGGCCACGATCAGCCAGTGAAACGTCCTGGCCAGCAAACCCCAATGTCGCGCATCGCTCCGAATTGCCATGTCAATGCTTCCCTGGCCTGGCGCTGTGCACGGAACCTTGACGCTCACCTTCGATCTCGACGTGTACGCGGATGTCCTCGCCGACGACTTTCGGGAAGCGCGTCAGGCCGAAGCTGGAGCGATGCAGGGTCGCCGTCGCGGAGAATCCGGCCTTGCGGCTGAACGCATAGGCGTCGTAGCCGATATCGTTCAGCGTGAACGCGACATCGACCGGAGCGGTCCTTCCAAGCAGTTTCAGATCGCCGTGAATGACGCCGGTCCTCGCGCCGGTCTGCTCAACGCTGCGGCTGACGTAGTGCGCCCGCGGCCAGCGTTCGACGTCGAGAAAGCCGCTTGCTTTCAGGGCGTCGTTCCAGTCCTTGTCGCCCATGTCGAGCGACGTGAGATCGATCACGACATCGACCTTGGCCGAGCGCCAGTCGCCCGGATCGAATGTGAACCAGCCGTCGGCGATGCGCACGCGGCCCTGTGGTTGCGAGAAATTCTCGTGCGCGGCGCTGAACCAGACCTGCGTGTGCACCGGATCGAAACGGTACAGCGCCGGGCGTGCCGTAGCCGCGAATGGGACAAGCAGCAAGGTCATCGCCGGGAGCATTGCATACGCAGTCGCGTTCATGCGCGCAGCTTGGCAAAAACCGCACGAGCACGCCAGCGCCCGGCCGGCCAGAAAGCGCCCATCGCGCATTATCGGCAGCGACGCCGCGATGATGTCGCGCGACGTTCGGATGCGGTAGAAACCCGACTTGATGCGGGCGTTACTCGAAACCGTTCGCGAAAATGAGGCTGTTCTCGAGGCCGGCGACGAACACATCCACGTCGCCCGCTGTCGACGTCAACACGCCGCCGCCGATCAAGATGCGGCGCGGCCGCAGCGCCACGCCGAATGCCAGTTGCGCGCCCGGCAGGGTCAGGCTGAAATCGATCGCGCGCTTGCCGAGCGTGCCGAACTGCGTGTCAGGGGTGCCATCGGCATTCAGGCGCACCACCGCAGCGTCGATTGCCGATCCATCAGCCGAGTTGGCCGCGTAGCCGCTGAACACGAGCTTGCCGTTGCCCTGCTCGATCACGTCGGTGGCGAGATCTCCTCCGTGCGAGACCAGATCGAACGGAACCAGCGTCTTGCCGCCACTGCCGAAGCTCGCGTCGAGCGCGCC
>JBAVZT010000056.1:0-4384 GCA_049588955.1 Rhodanobacteraceae bacterium
CGGCACCGGCGTCGCGAGTGGGGTTGCTGCGGTCAAAATCGCGTCCGGCAAGCATCGGCATGCCCATCGCATCGAAATAGCCGGGTGTCACCAGGCGGTGGTTGGTCAATTCGTAACCCGGCTCGGGCAACGGTGCCTCGTCGGGAACATCGAAGCTCGCCGCCCAGTCGCCTTGCCAATCGGGCGTGACCGTCGAAGCGCCCGCCGCGCGCACGTCAGGCAGCGCACGCAGCGCGACCAACAGCTGCTGCATGAATGCGTTGCGCGAGGCCGGCGTCGGATAGCGCGCCGCGGGAAACGTCAGGTCCCCGATCAGCAGGTTGTTGCTCACGAAACCGCGATCCATCACTCGCAGGTGGTGATAACCGAGCGTCACCAGCAAACCTGCGGTTGCGAGCATGAATGCAAGCATGCACTGCACGACGATTGCCGTGGACAGTTGACGACGTGTACCGCGGTCCGTTGTCGTGCCGCGTGCGTTGAGTCCGAGCGTCGATGGCGAGGCAAACGCATGACGGGTATCCAGCCACGCCAGGACGATCGCGACGAGCGCGGCCGCGCCCGCAATCCATGCCACGGTCGGAAGATCCAGCCGCGCGACACTGTCGAACTCCCGGATCGATGCGCTGCCGCTCAGACCGGACAGATGCGCGTACAGCCATGGTGCGACCAGCAGCGCGGCGGCCGTTGCCGTTCCCACGACGAGAAAGCTGCGATGCAGGGCACGACGGAACAGCGAGCCACGACTTGCGCCGAGCGCGATTCGCACGTGCGTCGCCCGCGCGTCGGCAAGGCCCTGTGCGAAGAACAGCGTAGCGGTATTCAGCGCGGCGACGAAAAGGACGAACGTCGCGGCGGCAAACAGCAGCCACAGCGTCGGCCGCAAGTCGCCGAGCGACTCGTCGCGCAGCGGTGACAGGCTTACCGCATCGGTCTGCCCCAGTTCGGGCTGTGCGCGATGGATCGCCGCGGTGAGTGCGCTGAACGCCTGCTGCGCCGCGCGCACGCCGATACCCGGGCGCAGACGGGCCGGGACATACAGGAAATGGCTGTGGTCGCGTTGTACCAGCAGATCCCAGCGGAACGGCAGCCAGACCTGGGCGCCGTAAGGGTGCGACAGGTGCGGCGGCATCACGCCGATCACGGTGTGCAGCCGGCCGTCGATACGCAACCGGCGGCCCACGATATGGGGGTCGGCCGCGAAGCGGTTGCGCCAGGTGCCGTCGGAAAGCAGCACGACATCGTCATGGCCGCTTCGATCTTCGCCGGCAGCGAAATCACGGCCGAACCTTGGCGAGATACCCAGCACCCGGAAGAAATCCGCGGTTACGATGCCGGCGCGCAACGAGTCGCTCGGGCCGTCCGTTTGCAGTGCGACGTTGCGCGTCGTGGCCGCGGCCATGGCCGTGAAAACCGTCTGCTTGGCGCGCCAGGCATCGAACCTTTGCGGGGAGACGTTCAGTACCGCCGGACCGGCTCGGTCTCCGATGCGCTCGCGCACGCGCACCACGTGGTCGATGTCGCGAATCATCGAGGGGCGAAACAGAAACGCCTGCATGACACTGGCGATCGCCGCGAACAGTCCGATCGCGAACGCCAGCGCGACCACCGAGGCGACTGTCGGACCGGGACGACGGCTGATCGCGCGCAGGTTTTCGGTGACATGGCGAAACATCGGACTGCTCTCGTGATGGTCTATTCGTAATGCAGCGCTTCGATCGGCGCGATGCGTGACGCGCGCCGTGCCGGCAGCCAGCAGGCCGCCAGCGCGACAAGCGTCAGCACCACGGCAACGATGGCAAGGCTTGGTGGATCGATGCTGCCGACCCCGAACAGCTGGTTCCTGAGTACCAGTCCGAGTGCAACCGCACCGGTGATGCCGATGATCAGGCCGATGCCGAGCAGGCGCAGGCCGTCGCCCAGTACCTGTCGACGGATGCGCGCGCCGTCCGCTCCGATCGCCATGCGTACGCCAAACTCGGCGCGGCGCTGGCCGACGGCGAACGCGAGTACCCCGTAGATGCCGAGGCCGGCAAGCAGCAGGGCAAGTGCGGCGAAACTACCGAGCAGCTGCATCGGAACGCGCCGGCCGGCAAGCACGCGGCTGATGCGTTGGTCCATCGTCCGGATGTCGAACAGCGGCAGGTCCGGATCAATCTCGCGAACCGCATCGCGCAGCGGCTTGACGAGGGCAGTTGGTGCGACCGAACTGCGCAATGTCAGGAACACGGTTCTGCTGGGCGAGTCCGCGAAGTCGAAGTAGTAGGTCTCTTCGCGGTTCGAACTGGCCAGGTCCATATATTTGGTGCTGCGGACCACGCCGACGATCGTGTAGAGATCGGGCTGGCTCGGCGAACCCATGTCGAGCCGCCGCCCGATCGCCCCGCCATCGGGGAACCGCTTGTGCTCGAACAGATCGTCGATGAGCACGACATGGGAGCGATTGTCCCAATCGGCCTGGGTGAACGTGCGCCCGCGCAGCAGCGCAATCCCCATCGCCTTGAAATATCCGTCGTCGACGCTGAGCACATGGCCATGCGGGGGGACGCCGGTCTGCGGCTCGCCCTCGATGCGATAGCTTGCGCCTCCGTCGTTCCCGGCGAACGGCAGCGCGTCGACAAGCCCCGACGCCTCGATGCCGGGCAGCTTGCGTACGCGAGTCAGGATTCGTGCGAAGCCGCGCAGCTGTGCTGCGCGATCGGGATATCGGGACGGCGGCAGCGAAATCGCGGCCGTCAGGACTCCTGCGCTTTGGAAACCGGGGTCCTCATCGAGAACCTTGGCGAAGCTGCGCAGCAGCAGTCCGGAACCTGAAAGCAGCGTCACGGCCAGCGCCAGCTGAACCACCACAAGCAGGCTGCGCGTGGTATTGGCCCGGCGGCTCTCGGTGCCGGATCGCCCGCTTTCGCGCAGCGCATGCTGCGGATCGCAACCTGCGACGGACAGGACCGGCAACAGACCGAACAGCAACGCGGCAGCGAGCGAGAGCAACATGCCGAAAGCAACGACGCGAGCGTCGGGTGCGGTCGTTATCCAGTCCGGAACGAGACCGGACGAGGAAACCATGCGTGAGCCAACGACGGCGATGACCAGGCCGAGCAGACCGCCGAGCAGCGCCAGCAGCAACGCCTCGAGCGCCAGCTGAAAGGCGATGCGCGCTCGTCCGGCGCCGAGCGCGGCACGCACCGATATCTCCTTTCGCCGCGCCGAAAGTCGCGTCAGCAGAAGATTGCCGACGTTCGCACAGGCCAGCAGCAACACCAGACTCAACGCGCCCTGTAGCAGGAACAGTACATCGGCATTGTCCCCGGTGAGCAGCTCGCGCAATGGCTGCACCGTTACCGTGAATCCGGAAGAACGAAGATAAGCGCCGAAGCCGGCGCCGTCCTTGCCCATGGCCCCGATGCGGTCCACGTTGCGGTCGATGATGGCGTCGCATTGCGCCTTGACCTGGGCCGCCGTTGCGCCCGGTGCGAGCCGAGCGACACTGTAGGAAAATTCGTGGCCGCGTTCGCGGTCGCCTCGTTGCGCGGCGGTGAAGACAAACGGCACGTAGATCTGCACGTCGCGATTCGGGAACATGAAGCCTTTCGGCATTACGCCTACAACCCGCCGGCTTTGCCCATTGATGCGCAGATCGCGACCGATGATGTGCGGGTCCGCATTGAACCGGTTGCGCCAGAGCGAGTTGCTCAGCACGGCGACCTTGTCGTTGCCGGGAAGCGCTTCGTCGACGCTGAACGTGCGACCGAGCGCGGCATTGACGCCGAGCGTGGCGAACAGCGACGGCGTCGCGTGCAGGCCAACCAGCCGTTGCGGTGCGTCGCCCCCCGAGAGGTTCAGATCCGCGTCGGTATACAGCGCGCTGTTCACCAGTGCGGGCACATTCGAGCGGCGGTCGAGATAGTCCGGTATCGACACGCCGGCACGCTGCGGCCCGGTCTTGCCATAACGGTTGCCGAGGTCGATCAGTGCGGCGGCATCGGGGTAGGGCAGCGGATTCAGATAGATTGCGTTGATCAGACTGAACACGAGGGTGTTCGCACCGATCCCGATCGAAAGCGTGAGTATGACGCTCGCGGCGAAGCCGGGCCGGGCGGCGAACGAGCGCAGGGCATGGCGAAAATCCTGGATCAGCGCGTCGAACATGTCACCCCCATTCATGGAAACCGGCGCATCGGCGCCTGCGGCACGCAGCGGGATCGGTGCGTTCATTCATCACGCAGGGCCTCCATCGGTGCGACGCGCGAGGCCTGCAGGCATGGAATGGCGCAGGCTGCGAGCGCGACGCCGGCAAGCACCATCGCGACGCCTGCCAGCACCAGTGGATCGGCGCCGCCGATTCCGTACAGTTGCGACGCGATCATCCGGCCGAGTGCGATTG
>JBAVZT010000057.1:0-8477 GCA_049588955.1 Rhodanobacteraceae bacterium
CGACGAGGCCGTGCTCGACTGGTTGTTCACGCATCGCAGCCGCGATCTCGGCGAGCTGACCACCCTGCTCGAACGCATCGATCGTGCAGCACTCGCGGCCAAGCGGCGCGTCACCGTTCCGTTTCTGCGCGAATTGCTGCAAGGCGATGGATAACGCGCCATTGGGCAATCCCGGTGCGGTGCCGTTGCTGCCGGGATCATGCGTGCACGAGAGAAAAAGTCTCGCGCGCGCGGGCACAGCGGACTGCAAGCCGGTCACGGCCGCAGATGCGTCAGATAGGTATCCAGTTCGGCCAATTGCCGGGGCGTGCCGATGTTGCGCCAGAAGCCGTCATGGCGCTCGCCGGTCAACTGTTGGTCGCGCATCGCGTGCTGGTAGAGCGGCAGCAGGGCGAAGCGTCCGGGCGCGTGCGTTGCGATGAACTCCGGCCGGTAGACGCCGATGCTGGCGAAGGTCAGACGTTCACCGTTGCCATCTTCGTTGAGCATATCGCCATCGAGATCGAAGTCGCCGGCGGCGTGGAAGTCCGGATTCGGCACCATCACGAGATGCGCCAGTCCCGTCGGATCGGGCGGCAGCGCGGCATAGTCGAAATCGCTCCAGATATCGGCGCTGACGGCGATGAACGGCTTATCGCCGAGCCACGCCAATGCGCGGCGCATGCCGCCGCCGGTTTCGAGCGGTTGGTCGCCTTCGTGGCTGTAGCGGATCGCGACACCCCACGCCTCGCCGGTACCGAGCGCGTCCGGGAATTGATCGGCCAGCACCGAGGTGTTGATGACGACTTCGCGCACACCGGCCGCGGCGAGCTTTTCGAGCTGCCATTCGATCAGCGGCTTGCCACCGGCTTGCAACAACGGCTTGGGCGTGTGGTCGCTGAGCGGACGCATGCGCCGGCCGTGACCGGCGGCGAGGATCAGAGCGTGACGTATCGGTGATGGCGTCACGCGTCGGTGTCCGATGGTGCGACGGCGTTCGCGCGCGTCAGATCGCGTTCGCCGACCGCGCGTCGCAACAGCGCAACGAGTTCCGCGAGCTCGGGATAGTTTGCCGCCACCGACACGGTGTAGCGCCACACGCGCGGCAATTCGGCCAGATACGTGCGCTTGCCGTCGCGGTACCACAAACGGCAGAAGACGCCGAGCACCTTGAGATGCCGCTGCACGCCCATCAGGTCGAACCAGCGTCGGAAGCGCGCATGATCCACATTGCTGCCGAGCAGATCGGCGTCAACCAGTCGCCGGCGGTAATCTTCCATCCAGCCGTCGACGCGCGCGATGTCCCAGTCAATGTAGCAATCACGCAGCAGCGACACCAGATCGTACGTGAGCGGGCCGACCACGGCATCCTGGAAATCGATGATGCCGGGGTTGTTGTCATCGACGATCAACAGATTGCGGCTGTGGTAGTCGCGATGCACGAACGTGCGGGGTTGTTCAAGCGCTGCATGCACGAGCAAGGTCTGCACCGACTCGATGATGTCCCACTCATCGCAGCTTGGTGTGAAGCCGAGATGGCGTGATAGAAACCATTCCGGCAGCAATTCCATCTCCGTGACCAGACGCGCGCGATCGTACTCGGGCAGGCCGGCGCCGTCGACTCGCGTCTGCATGCGCAAGAGCGCATCGAGAGCGTCGGCATAAAGTGATTCGACGCTGACGGTGTCGAGCTCGGGAAGGTAGGTGCGCACGCCGAGATCCTCGATCAACACGAATCCGCGCGCGGCATCGACGGCGAAAATCTCGGGCGCGTGCAGACCGGCCGCGCGCAGGCGCCGGTCGACTTCGATCCACGGACGCACGTCTTCCTTGCCCACCGGCGCGTCCATGATGATATGGCCAACCTGCGGTCGCGTCGCGCCGGAGCCATCCTCGGGACCGACACGCCAGTAGCTGCGAAAGCTCGCGTCGCTCGATGCCGGCACGATGCGCGGGTTGGCGATACCGCTGTGGCGCACCGCGAATTCAAGGCGCGCCTCGGCCCGAGCGGAAGACATGCAGTTTCCTGCGCTGGAGAGATAGGCATGCAGTTTACCGGGATGCGCCGGAAAGGCGTCGCGCGAGGTTGACGCAACAGGGTCAAAAACAGTACCATTTTGGTACTCATTTAGGCTCGCGGAACCACCGATGTTGCGTATCAGCAAACTGACGGACTACGCCACCGCCGTGATGACCTGCCTCGCCACGTCGGGCGAGGGCGTGCAAAGCGCGCAGACGCTCGCCGAGCGGGCGCATCTGGAATTGCCGACGGTGTCGAAGTTGCTCAAGCAGCTTGCGCAGTCCGGGCTGGTGAAGTCCACACGCGGCATCAATGGCGGGTATCGGTTGGCGCGCCGTCCCGAGCGCATTTCCGTGGCCGATATCGTGACCGCGATGGAGGGTCCGATCGGCATGACCGAATGCAGCGTCAGGATTGGCCTGTGCGGGCATGAGTCGCATTGCGGGGTACGCGTGAACTGGCAACGCATCAACCGCGCTATCGCGGATGCCCTGGCCGACGTGAGTCTTGCGGACATGGCCGCAAGACCGCCATCAAGGCACGCTGCATCGATACCGGTGCGCATTTCGACGGGTCAGATCGCATGAGCACGACTTCGCGCGAAATCGAAACGCTGGTCAACCGTCGCTACGATGCCGGTTTCGTCACCGATATCGACAGCGACACGATCCCGTCCGGTCTTTCCGAAGACGTCGTATTGCTCATCTCGGCCAAGAAAGGTGACCCGGAGTGGATGACGGAGTGGCGCTTGAAGGCCTATCGGCATTGGTTGACGATGACGCCGCCCACGTGGGCGAAGCTCTCCATCGAGCCGATCGATTTTCAGGCAATCAGCTATTTCTCGTCGCCGAAGAACCGGCCGAAATCGCTCGACGAGGTGGATCCGAAGCTGCTTGAGACTTACGAGAAGCTTGGCGTGCCGCTGCACGAGCGCGCGCGTCTTGCCGGTGTTGCGGTCGATGCGGTGTTCGATTCGGTGTCGGTTGGTACCACGTTCGCCAGGGAACTGGCCGAGGTCGGTATCGTGTTCTGCTCGATGTCCGAGGCGATTCGCGAACATCCCGAACTGGTGCGCCGGTATCTCGGCAGCGTGGTTCCTAGCGGCGACAATTACTTTGCCGCACTGAACTCGGCGGTTTTCAGCGACGGCAGCTTCGTGTTCATTCCAAAGGGCGTGCGCTGTCCGATGGAGCTGTCGACCTATTTCCGCATCAACGCCCGTGATACGGGCCAGTTCGAACGGACGTTGATCATCGCCGAGCAAGGCGCGAAGGTCTCGTATCTGGAAGGCTGCACCGCACCCATGCGCGACGAGAACCAGCTGCACGCCGCTGTGGTGGAGCTGGTTGCTCTGGACGATGCCGACATCAAGTATTCGACGGTGCAGAACTGGTATCCGGGCGACGAGAACGGCAAGGGCGGCATCTACAACTTCGTGACCAAGCGCGGCGACTGCCGTGGTGCGCGCTCGAAGATTTCGTGGACCCAGGTCGAGACCGGTTCGGCGATCACCTGGAAATATCCGAGCTGCATCCTGCGCGGAGATGACTCGACCGGCGAGTTCAACTCGGTCGCACTGACGCACCATGCGCAGCAGGCCGACACCGGCACCAAGATGATCCATATCGGCAGGAACACCCGGTCGAAGATCCTTTCCAAGGGGATCAGCGCGGGCCGCGGACAGAATACGTATCGCGGGCTGGTCAAGATCGAGAAGAGCGCCACCGGTGCGCGCAACTACACGCAATGCGATTCGCTGCTGATCGGCAAGCGCTGTGGTGCGCATACGTTTCCGTACATCGAGGTGAAGAACCCGGATGCGATCGTCGAGCACGAGGCGACGACCTCGAAGATATCGGACGATCAGTTGTTCTACTGCCGCGCGCGCGGCATCGGCGCAGAAGATGCCGTGTCGATGATCGTCGACGGATTCTGCAAGCAGGTATTCAGGGAATTGCCGATGGAATTCGCCGTCGAGGCGAAGAAACTGCTCGAAGTCAGCCTCGAAGGCGCAATCGGTTGATCAACCTTGAGACTCGACCCGGGGAAAACGCGATTATGCTGAAGATCGAAGAGCTTCACGTTCGAGTGGCAGGAAAGGAAATCCTGAAGGGGGTTTCGCTCGACATCAAGGCGGGCCAGGTGCACGCGCTCATGGGCCCGAACGGCGCCGGCAAGTCCACACTCGGCAATGTGCTGGCCGGTCGCGAAGGCTACGACGTAACGGAAGGGACGGTGACCTACGACGGTCGCGACTTGCTCGCGATGGAACCGGAACAACGCGCCGCCGAAGGCGTTTTCATGGCGTTCCAGTACCCGGTCGAGATTCCGGGTGTCAACAACACCTATTTCTTGCGCGCCGCCTTGAACGCACAGCGCAGGTACCGCGGTGAGCCGGAGCTCGACTCGATCGAGTTCCTCAAACGCGTGCGCAACAAGCTCGCGGTGCTGCATTTGCCGGACGAGCTGCTGCATCGCGCAGTCAACGAAGGCTTTTCCGGCGGCGAGAAGAAGCGCAACGAAATCTTCCAGATGGCACTGCTGGAGCCGAAGCTTGCGGTCCTCGACGAGACCGATTCGGGCCTCGATATCGATGCGATGAAGCTGGTCGCCGATGGGGTAAATGCATTGCGTGATCCGGCGCGCGCGTTCCTCGTGATCACGCACTATCAGCGCCTGCTCGATTACATCGTTCCGGATTTCGTGCATGTGCTTGCCGACGGGCGCATCGTCGAGAGCGGCGACAAGTCGCTCGCGCTCAAGCTCGAAGAGCATGGCTACAACTGGATCGCCGAGCGCCGACTCGCCGGGACGCTCTGACATGGCGGATGCCCTGCTCGATTCGTTGTTATGTGGCGGGCCGCAGAGTTCGGGCGGTGCCAACAGCTGGCTCGATACGGCGCGACGCGATGCGTTCCTGGCGCTCAAGCGCGACGGTCTGCCGACCGCCCGCAGCGAATCGTGGAAATACACCGCCTTGCGCGCGCTCGCGCAACGCCGTTTCGTGGCGGGAGATGCCGGCGCGCAGCAGCGATCGATTGATCGCGCGACCTTCATGCTCCCCGGAGTCGACGGTCCGCGCCTGGTTTTCGTCAACGGTGCGTTTCGACCGGATCTGTCGGATGCGCGAGAGATCGCGGGCCTGAGTGCCGTGTCGCTCGCCGGTGTAATCCAGGGCGACGCGGAACCCCTGAGATTTTTTCTGGCGCGCCATTGGCGCGACGCGGCCGATCCGTTTGCGCGGCTGAACACCGCGCTTGCCGGGGATGGTCCGGTGTTGCGTGTTGCGGCGGGGGCGCATGTTCAAGTGCCGATTCACCTGGTTCATGTCGGAGCGGCTACCGATCAGCCGGTCGCCTGGCATGCGCGGGCGCTGGTCGAACTTGGCGAGGGCGCCGCCGCGCGGGTAATCGAACATCATGTAGCGTGTGGCGAAAATGAGCACCTCGGCAACCTGGTTGCGCAATACGCGTTGCGACCCGGCGCGCAGCTCGATCTGGTCCAGATTCAGGATGCCGCCGCCGGCGCAAGCCTGATCCGACGCAGCGAGTTTGATGTGGCCGACGAGGCTTCCGTTGCGCTGCATACCATAGAACTCGGCGCGCGTCTGATGCGCCACGATCTGCGTGTGCACCTCGGTGGCCGCCGCGCTTCGTTGAATTCGCGCGGTGTGTTCATGGTGCGAGCTCGCCAGCATGCGGATACGCAGCTCGCGATCGATCACGCGGCGCGCGATACGAGCAGTGACGTGTTCTGGCGCGGTGTTGCCGATCAGCACGGGCGTGGCGTGTTTCACGGCGCGATCCGTGTCGCCCCCGGTGCGGACGGCGCCGATGCACGACTTTCGAACAAGAATCTGCTGCTCTCGCCGCAAGCCGAAATCGATACGCAGCCGGTACTCGAAATTCATGCCGACGAGGTGCAGGCGAGTCATGGCGCGACGGTCGGGCAGCTCGACGCTCTGGCGCTGTTCTACCTGCGCTCTCGCGGCCTGGCATGTCTCGAGGCGCGCGCCTTGTTGACGTTCGCATTCTGTCGCGAGGCGCTGTCCGGCCTTGCGACGGAGGCACTCCTCGATCATCTGGCCGAATTGCTGCTCGCGCGCCTGCCCCGCATGCCGGAATCGCCATGAGTGCCGCTGGCGTCAGCGCGCTCGGCACGGCGAAAATGTTCGATCCAGAGCGCATCCGTGCGGATTTCCCGATTCTGTCTCGCCGCGTTCACGGCAAGCCGCTGATCTACTTCGACAGCGCCAATACCAGCCAGAAACCGCATGCGGTCATCGCCGCCGTGGACCGTCACTACCGCGAAGCCAACGCCAATGTATCGCGCGCCGTGCATACGCTCGGCGAGGAAGCGACGGCCGCATATGAGGCGACGCGCGACAAGCTGGCCGCCTTCATCAACGCGCCCTCGCGCGACGAAGTCGTGTTCACGTCGGGGACGACGCAGGCGATCAATCTCGTTGCGTACAGCTATGCGTTGCCAAGACTCGAGGTCGGCGACGCGATTGTCGTCACTGAAATGGAGCATCACGCGAACATCGTGCCATGGCAGCTGATATGCGAGCGCACGGGCGCGAAGCTCAAGGTTGCGCCGATCACCCCAAGCGGCGAGTTGATTGTCGAGCGTTTCGTCGAACTGCTGACGCCGGAGGTGAAACTCGCCGGCGTCGTGCACGTGTCCAACGTGCTCGGCACGGTCAATCCGGTCGCCGAACTTGCGCGCCAGGCGCGCCGTCGCGGAATTCCGCTGCTGGTCGACGGCTCGCAGGCGATGCCGCACATGAAGGTCGACGTGCGCGCGCTCGGTTGCGATTTCTACGCGCTGACCGGGCACAAGATGTTCGGGCCGACCGGGACCGGAGCGCTGTGGGCGCGGCGCGAGCTGCTCGATGCGATGCCGCCGTTCTTCGGTGGCGGCGAGATGATCCGCGAGGTCAAATGGAGCGGCACGGTGTTCGCCGATCCACCGCACAAGTTCGAAGCCGGCACGCCGAACATCGCCGGCTTCGTCGGTCTTGGCGCCGCGATCGATTACCTGCAGGGACTCGGGATGGCGAATATCGCCGCGTACGAGCACGATTTGCTTGCTTACGCGAGCGACGCATTGCGTGGAATCGAGGGTTTGCGCATCTACGGCGAGGCGCCGCGCAAGGCTGCCGTGATCTCGTTCCTGATCGAAGGCGTGCATGCGCACGATCTCGCGACATTGCTCGATCACGAAGGCGTCGCCGTGCGCTCCGGTCACCATTGCGCGCATCCCCTGATGCAGTTTTTCGGCGTGCCCGCAACGGTGCGCGCATCATTTGCGTTCTACAACACCCGCGGCGAAATCGATCGCTTCGTCGAAGCCATCAATCGCGTGCGCCAACTGCTCGGCTAAGGACCTCTGATTGACCTGACGCAGCTGTCACCGTGTCTGTCCGTGTGCAGATCGCGGCGCGTTGGCGCAGGAACACTGGCCGTCTTTCAAGCCAGCGCAACAACGAGCTGCGCGCAGACAGACATGGCCTATCATACGAATATTCACGGTAAAGGTGGCTTACAGAAGGCCATCCAGCCGCATCGGATGTCTTGCCAAGGCAACCAGCCTTCAAATCGTCGTGCAGCACAACTGGCGAACCTTCTGAGAACCCTGACAACTGTGCCGGGTCAATCAGAGGGTCCCAAGGATGCGCAGGCGTGTGCGCCGGCCTGAAATCCCGCTATCGCGCGGCTGCGATCGTTCTACAATTGCCGCATGACGGCTACCGACATCTACCAGGAAATCGTGCTCGATCACGCGCGGGCGCCGCGAAATTTCGGCAAGCTGCCGGATCATTCGCACGCGGCGGACGGCGTCAATGCCTTGTGCGGCGACACCCTGCGCGCGGAGCTTCGCTGTGTCGACGGTTGCGTCGTGGCAGTATGTTTCTCCGGCGAATCCTGTGCGATCACCACGGCGACCGCGTCGATGCTCAGCGAATTCGCGCCCAGGCGCACGCAGGCTGAAATCCTCGAGGCGAAGCGGCATTTCGCATCGCTTATCGCGGGCGACAGCGCCGGCGGGCAGGAACTCGGCCCGTTGAATGCGCTGGCCGGGCTGCGCAATTACCCCGGACGACGCAAATGCGCGATGCTTCCATGGGCGACGTTGTGCGCGGCGTTCGATGGTGAGCAGCTGGTCACCACGGAGACAGCGCCCGGATGAGCAAGGTTGCATCCGCCCCGACGTTGCGATTCCGTTTTGCCGAGCCGCACGATGTCGCGGGCGTGCGCATGCTTGTCGAATCGGCGTATCGCGGCGATGCCAGTCGTGCGGGCTGGACCACCGAAGCCGATTTGCTTGATGGACAGCGTAGCGATGTTGAGGGGATCGTCGAACTCATCGCGCGTCGTGGGAGCCGCATGTTGCTGGCCGAGCGCGCCGGCGTCCTGCTTGCCTGTTGCCAGATAGAGAAGCAGGGCGATGCCTGCTACTTCGGCATGTTTTCGGT
>JBAVZT010000058.1:0-5928 GCA_049588955.1 Rhodanobacteraceae bacterium
GTCGGACGCACGCGGCGCGGCAACCTGCGCACCGCCGGTTGCCTGTCGGGGTCGCGCCGCGCAGACATGCCTTATCCCTGGCCGGCGCTCATCGCCTCGGGCCTTGCATGGCGCGGCTGATAGACGCCAATCCTGCCGCCACCGGGCAGCGTCAACTGCGTCAACCGTCCCCACGGCGCGTCGTGCACGTCGCTGCAGGCGATATCGTGTTCGTGCATGTTCGCAATGAATGCGTCGATGTCTTCGCACATCAGGAACAGCTCCTGTGTGTTGTTTTCGGATGGATGCACCGCCACTTCCGCCGGCGGCAACCCGAAGATCAACCAGCCGCCGCCGACATCGACGTGGGTGAGGCGGAGCACGTCGCGCAGGAAAGCGCGATCGGCATCCGGGCTGGTGCTGTAAAGAATTGCGTGCGCACCGATGATCATGGCGGCTCCTTCTGGTGTCTGTTGGTTCATTCAAGGCGACCCGGTTTTCCGGTCCGGCGACTGCCGCTCCCATGACGCGACCGGCCCCGAACGCGGCCGAAACAGCGGATGACAGGCGGGCCTGACCATATCCCGCAACCGGTCGAATTGCTGCGGGCTGCGGACCGCCAGCTTTTCAAGCAGATGTTTCCACTCATGGCTGACCTGTCCACAAGTCACGGATACCGGCGTGATGCGCCGGACCGGACCCACCTTGCTTCGGTCGAAGGCGTAGCCACGCGATGTTGCTTCGGCGTGGACTGCCGCCAGATAGGCGTTGATCGCCAGGCGCGGAGAACGATGCGACCTGAAGCGTTCGAGCTGTGGATGGTGCCTGTAGCCCCGCGTCTCACCGCGAAGCACCGCCTTGGCCAACAGACCTTCGCGCCATAGCGCAACCAGGCCTCGCGGGTCCAGGTACCTGGGGTGCAATGTCCAGAGACGCATGCTGTGGCCCCCCATGTCGGTATCCGGCGGCAAGCGCCAAGCCGTCCATCCGGGCGAAATGCTCACCCAGCCTGGATCTCGAAACCCGTCAGGCCGACTGCCGCCGCTAGTGCGCCCGCGCCCGCGCCCGCCGCGCGAGGTTGCAGCTCACGCCCAGGTCTTGCCAAGCTCATCGAGTCCGGCATTTTTCAGATCATCGGGACTCATCATGATGCGGAACTTGCAGTTGGCCTGAAAGTTGAGGAAGAAAGGCTCCGCAATCGCGGGTATGTCCGAGCCGTTCTTGACCTCCACTACAAAGAGGCCGCCGCGATGACCGTCATGCTCAGTAAAGTAGGTAGCCTCGGGTTTTATGGACTGCAGAACGCGGTCAATAACCTCGCCTGCCTTGCCGGTTCTGACCAATGTATTGAATGGCTCGAGCGGGAACTCGACCGTAAGCAGCATTTTCATGGAAGGACTCCTGATCTGCGCTGCATCTTGAGACGGCGCTACGGACACGTAACGCATGAGGGTCCCCGCCGCCGGGTGGCGAGACGAAAGGAGCGGGGTTGGGAATAGCGTATTGACCGAGTTGCCGGGCGAGAGGTTCCATCATGCCCGACTCGACGTCTGTTCGAGCAGCACGGCGGAATGACCGGTTTGAGCATGTGATTCGCCGCTCGTGCGGCGGCCGTTTCATCCGGATTTCCTCCTCGGTGCAAGGGCAGCCGATACCTCAGGGGTCCGTCCAGCGGCCTTCACGGTTCCGGAGTTCCCGTGTCCTGGGTTCCCTGCTCAATCTCGGCGCGGGCCGAAGTGGCGAGAGCCTGGTACTTCCGGCGAAACGCTTCGAGACTCTCCTCTTCGAGTTCCTCGAGATCGAGCAGCGCGTTGTGGGCACCTTTTGTGGCGCGAATGAGTTCATCGAGCTTGACTTGAATGGCTTCCGTATCCCGGTTCTGCGTATTCTGGATCAGGAAGACCATCAGGAACGTGACGATGGTGGTTCCGGTATTGATGACCAGCTGCCAGGTGTCGCTGTAGTGAAAGACGGGGCCGGTCACCACCCAGATTGCGATGACGGCAACGGCCAGCACGAAGATGCGCGGTCGGCCGCAAAAGCGCGAAGCCGTCTTCGCGAACCGGGAGTACCAAGTGGATGTACGCATGCTCAGCGTCTCCTTCGGAGGTCTGAATGTTCGATACGAGTGGGGCAATGCAGGCCACAACCGGCGTCAGCCGATTGCGACGGGCGTCCATCGGCTTTCCCGGCGGGCCGCACGCTCATTCAGCTCCTCGTTTTCGTAATCCATTGGGCGCGGCTGCCGCAATCGATCGGCCAACTGCAGCAAGATCCGAACGTTGATGATGCCGAAGCCCCGGCTTTCGGACTGCATCATCGCGCCAATGAATGCCCCACAGTTGCGGCAAATCAGGAAATCCGCCGTCTTGCGACCGAACCTGTACCGATTCAGCATGGATGGCACGTGTTCGAAGAATTCCAGGGAACCGCGTGGATCGGATGTCGAGAGGGCCCCTTGGGCGCGGCAGAACTCGCACTGGCACGCGCGGATCGGCCACTCCTCGGGTTCCAGCGCAGTCCGATACACGAAGCCCAACGAACGACAGTGACACGTACCCTCATGCGATTGCAGAAAAGTCATCGGGAGTAACCAGGCCTGCCACCCGCTGCCATGCGATTCACTTGCCTTCCGGAGGTTGCCACAGCTCCACCTTGTTGCCCTCTGGGTCCATGACCCAGCCAAACTTCCCGTACTCCGATTCCTCGGTTTTCTCCAGCACGTCACATCCTTCGGCACGCAGCGCCGCCAAGAGTTCGTGCAGGTCGGACACCCGGTAGTTGACCATGAACGATGCGGTGCTTGGGGCAAAGTTCTTGCCATCTCCGACGAACCAGGCGGTCGTCCCGGCAGTCGGATGGCCCGACCCATCCACCCATCGAAACGCCGTACCGCCCCATTCCTGAACGTCAATGCCAAGGTGCTTCTTGTACCAGTCCCGCAACTTCGCCGGATCCTTGGCCTTGATGAAGATGCCGCCAATGCCTGTGACTCTGCTCATGGTATTTTGTCCCAAATGATCGTTTGAAGGGTTGCCTGCATCTGCTGCGATGGTTTCCGCGCAGGCCAGTGCCAGGACGCAAAGCACGATTGCGCCGGCAAATCGTCTGTAACGCATGTGAACTCTCCCTGGAGAAAAATGAAACTGCGTGACGACGCCCAGACGATCGAGCGTCGCTGCGGTCGGCGCGCCTTTCATGGATGTCCGACTCGATGCGTTGTAAACATTCCGACTGCGTGATCTGGAGGAAAGTGCCATGGACCGATTCACCGGTGGCTGCCTTTGCGGCAAAGTCCGAATTGTGGCGTCGGGACTCCCATACCGGGTCGGCCTTTGTCACTGTCTCGACTGCCGCAAGCATCATGGGGCCCTTTTTCACGCTTCCGCGGTGTTCCCTCAAGATGCGGTGACGATCGATGGCGAAACACGCGACTACGCCGGACGTTTTTTTTGTCCGCGCTGCGGCTCGTCCATTTTCGGGCGCAGCGCCGACGAAATCGAAGTGAACCTGGGGTCCCTGGATGCCCCCGACCAATTGATGCCAACGTATGAAAGCTGGATCGTCCGTCGCGAGTCCTGGTTGCCGCCGTTTCCGCTCCCGAGACGATACGAGCACGATCGTGACACCACAGGTCGCTTCGAGGAATAGGTCGAGCCAACTGCTTCCGTACCGCATCGAGCGGAGAACCGTATGTCGGATGACACGCTCATTTCGTGGTCATGCCGATTGTCGCGAGCCAGGTCTCGACCAGCGCCGGCCAGCGCGTGATGGGGGCCGCCGTTGAGCGCAACCCGAAGGCGTGTCCACCATGCGCATACAGGTGCATCTCCGCGGGGACTCCAGCGTCTTTCAGGGCGGCGAAGTAAGCCAGCGATTGGCTCGCGCCATCCACATTGTCGTCTTCTGCCTGCAGCAAGAACGTCGGTGGCGTTTCTTTTGAGACCGGAACATTGGGATTCAGTCCATCGGGAGCCGCAAGATGTCCGGGATAAATCGCTGCCGCAAAATCCGGGCGACTGCTTTCCTGGTCGGCCGCGTCCGCCGGGCTGTACAAGTTGCGATTGAAATTCGTACTGATCTCCGCTACCAGATAACCGCCTGCCGAAAACCCGAGCACTCCGATCTTGTGAGGATCGATGTGCCATTGCGCCGAATGAAAGCGCACCAGCCTCATGGCTCTCTGGGCATCCTCCAACGCGGGCATTGAAATCGCCAATTTGTCGGGACGGCAATCGCAGTGCCAGTCGTAAGGCGCACTCGGGACACGATATTTCAGCAGTACGCAGGTGACCCCGAGGGATGTCAGCCAGTCACAAACCTCCGTGCCTTCCAGGTCGATGACCAGTACCTGAAATCCACCACCGGGAAATACGACCACCGCAGCGCCCGTATTCGCACCTTCGGGAGAATAGATCGTCATCGTCGGCCGCGAGATATTGCCGACGTAGTGATATGGCCTCCCGGCTATCAAGTGGTTTTTCTTGGGCTCCCAATACTCCGGCCCCGGGACCGGCTGCTCGTCCGGCACCGATGTCGGCCATATCGGCATCTGCGTATGCCCCGGCGACGGCTGCCACGTCTCCGCGTTTGCGCCCAAGCTGACAACCGGGAGTGCGCAGAAAATCGCAAGGAGCAAATGCCACTGGTTCATCGGGAGGTTCTTTGTGTGGCGGTCGATGTCATCCAACGTCCGGTCCAGCCGCACCGCCAAGCGGCGTCGGCTGCAGCGAGGTGTCGGTCTGCACGATCCTCACTCGGACGTATTCCCATTTGCAAGCCTCGATCAGGTCACAAGCGATCGCCACTGGATCGGGCCACGTAATCATCCATCAGGGGCCGGCTTGGAAATGTCAGCAGGGTTCTACCGGCGTGCGGGCAAATTGATGCCGAAGGCCCACTTCCACGCACGGCCTTGCTTGACATAGACCGAGTTGCCCCAGATAGGCCCGATTTTCTGACCGAAACAGGTGCCGTCGGCAGCACCGTCAAATGTCAGGATGCCCACTGTCGACGAGAGCATCTGGCCCGCGGCATCGGTGATACTGACGCTCTTGACGCTGCATCCGGCCCCGGTCCAGTCCTTCAATGCATCGGCTTTGTTTGCGAAGTAGGTGCCGAAGATATTGATGAATGAAATATCCTTGGCCGTCAGGTTCCCGATTTTCTTCGCATCGTGCTCTTTCCAGGCTTCCCAGACGGCCTTTTCGACCGCGAGCATGGCATCGGTACCGGCACCCGAAGCGGCCGGTTTGGTCTCCACTTTTTTAAGCGCCACCATCTTGTCCGCCGGTTCTGCAGGAGCGGCTTTGGGATCGACAATCGGAGCTTCGGCGTGAAAAGCGGCTTTCCATGTATCGCCGGCGCGAACGTACAGGCTTGCCACCCAACTATCCACCGGGACCTTCTGTCCGCCGCATGTGCCGTCGACGGTCGTCTTGTGTGTGAGCAATGCCACACGATTACCCAGCGGTCTCACCTGCTCGTCGGACATCGCGTAACTCTCGATATCGCAATCGGCGCCGGTGTATTCCTTGGTCGCTGATGCCTTGTCGAGCTTGCCGGACGAGCCATAGCCGACAAACCCGTTCCAGAGAAAGCTGTTCCAGAACTTCGCGTCCCTGGACTTCCAAGCCTCGTAGGCACTCTTTTCGAGCGTTACGAGTGCGTCCTTTCGAGATGCGGCCGGAGTGCTCTTCGCAGCGGTGCCAGCAGCGTTTGCATGGTTCGCCGATGCAGTTCCGGCGCAGGCCGCGAAAACGAGAGCGGCTGCCGCGGTCAAAACGCAGTGCTTGATCCCGGTCATGCGATGTCTCCCCAAAAAATTCTTGCGGTGAATTCGATTCCAAGGGCCGTGCTGAACCACGGCGCAGAGGGGCGAAGGAAGTGTACTCGCTGTCGCACCAGGCCCAAGTTTGGGAAGGGATCTCACAAGGCACACCGCAGAAA
>JBAVZT010000059.1:0-3375 GCA_049588955.1 Rhodanobacteraceae bacterium
CGTCGTAGTTGACCAGGACGCCCGAACCCGGTGTGGTTTCCGGATAGGTGCCGAGCGGGATCGGCCGCAGATCGTAACCGTCCGGATCGTCGGCCATGGCGGGACGGAAACCGGGCGGCGGAATGCGGTTGTCCCGGGCGATGCAATTGCCGAGCACGAAATGGAACATCGCGTCTCCGGCGCCGTCGACGACATCGCAGGTTCCGGTGCCGTTGAAATTGAATATGCCTTGCAGGACTTCGTAGACGCGCGCCTGACTGTCGCGCGTCAATACGCCGGTCGCGCTGTCGTAGGCGCCGCTCTCGGCAATCAGCGCGCCGTCGGCATCGTGCACCTGCACGTCGAGCCACATGCGCCGGCCCTCGCTGTAGCCGGTCGGCAGCTTGTGACCGGTCAGGTTGGTAACGGTGACTGCGAGCGACAACGCGCCGGCGCCGCCGCCTGGCGGCGTGTAGCCGGTGATCGCCGTGGCCACGGTCGCACTGGTGGTGAGGTTCTGGCGCGCCCAGTCGGTGGTCTGGTCGAGCGAAGTCTCGCGATCGGTTCCGAGACCATCCCCGTATTCGCCCTTGACGATCTGCGGCACCCAGGTATTGCCGCCGACAAACTGGTGCAGCGGCAGGTTGCCGGTGCGGTTCGGATAGCCGAACAGGTTGCACGCGGTCGCGTCCGCATCCTCGCTGGTCGGCATGTGGCACGACTGGCATGGCTCGGCGTGCGCGATGGCCGGTGTGCCGGTGGGCGAATCGCCGAGCCCGTCGCGGAAAATCGCATCGGCATAGAGGCTCTGCGACCACTCCGAGAAGGTGCGTTCGATCGGAAACGGATGGTCGGTCGGCGTGCCGTCGTTGAGCGTGAGCGTCCTGTACGGGCCGGATTCGAGATCGGGCGAGCTGACATCGTGACAGGTACCGCACAGACCGCTTTGCGTGTGGTACGCCGAGTGCAGCCACGGATGCGGCGGCGGATTGTCCTCACTGGTGTAGTCGTAAGGCCCGCGCCGGCAGGGACCACCGCCGAAATCGGGATTGAACACGCTGCAATCCTGATCGTCGACGAAGGCGTCACCGTTGCCGACGATGTGCGGTTCGCCGTTCGGGCCGTTCTCGATCAGGCGATGACAGTAGTGACAGGTGACGCCGCCATAGTCGCTGTTGTTGTCGGGGAAATCGTAACGGCCCTCGATCAGACACGCCGCCGCACCCTGGGTGACGTCGTTGTTCGGCTGACCGAAACCGACCTTGACCACGCGGCCGTCGTACCAGCCGGTCGAGGTGTGGCAGCGCAGGCAGTAGTCGCCGACGCCCGGCGCGTCGTGGTTGGCCACATCGAGCGCGGCGAAGAACACCGGATCGCGCGTGGCGTTGGCCATCATCGAGCCCGACCAGGTGGAATACGGAAGATAGGTATAGGCCGTCGGCGGCGACGAGCCGCTCACGCCATGGCAGCTTGAGCAGTTGCCGGCCTGCTCCACGTCATAGAAAAGCCCGGGCTGGGTGCCGTGCGGCGTGAAGTCGATCGCGCTGCCGTGCGGGCCGAGACTGCGCGAGACCGCATACCAGTCGCTGCCGGAACGGTCCGCCGCCCGGGCGGGAACCAGACTCGTGGCCGTCGCGCAGAACAGCGAGATCGAGACCAGACCCAGACAGCATTTCGGCAAACGGGAAATCATCGCTCAACTACCTACACGTTGCGCAAGGCGCATGGACTTCGATGCAGTCCGGGTCCAGCCCGCAATCATGATGAAAGCCCGTTCACCCGGAGCGCAGCACAGCGAAGGCGAAGGGCGCTGGCAACCCTGGTCATCGCGGGCCGAATCGATGACCGAGTGTAATGCCTCCGCGCAATTGAAGCGTGTTTTGCGGCTGCCGTTCAAGCCGAACCCCGCTGTCGCCTCCCGCTGCAGCCGCAGCGGTTCAGCGCAGCAGCAGGCGCTGCGCGATGCCGAGGTAGATCGCCGGCAGCCGCTCGAGTTCGTCGATCGCGATCGATTCGTCGATCTTGTGGATGCTCGCATTGCACGGGCCGACTTCGACGACTTCGACGCCAAGCGGCGCGATGAAGCGCCCGTCCGAAGTGCCGCCGCCCGTGCTCAGCTCCGGCATCCGGTCGCACTGCTCGCGCACGACCGCGATGACGGCCGCGCGCAGTGGCCCATCGGGCGTCAGGAACGGCTCACCCGACGACCACCAGTCGACGGCGAAATCGAGGCGGTGTGCGCGCAACGATGCCTCGACCCGATCACGCAGCGATTGCGCGCTACTCGCCGTGCCGTAACGGAAATTGAACACCGCGCGCAGCTCGCCGGGAATCACGTTGTCGGCGCCGGTACCGGCGTCGAGATTGGAAATCTGGAACGAGGTCGGTGGAAATTCGGCGTCGCCTTCGTCCCAGCGCGTCGCGCAAAGTTCCGCGAATGCCGGAGCGCTCGCGTGAATCGGATTGGCGGCCTTGTCCGGATAGGCGACATGACCCTGCACGCCGCGCACGAGAAGACGGCCGGTCAGCGAACCGCGGCGCCCCACACGGATCAGGTCACCGAGCGATTCGCGCGCCGACGGTTCGCCGACCACGCACCAGTCGATGCGCTGCTCGCGCCGGCGAAACTCCACGGCGACGCGGCGCACGCCGTTTTTCGCGTCGCCCTCCTCGTCGCTGGTCAGCAGCAGTGCCAGCGTGCCCTGATGATCCGCATGCGCGTGCACGAACTGTTCGAGCGCCAGCGTCATCGCGGCGACACCGGATTTCATGTCGGCCGCACCGCGGCCGTATAGACGTCCATCACGCACAGTCGGATCGAACGGCAAACTGGCCCAGGATTCGGCCGGACCGCTCGGCACCACGTCGGTATGGCCGAGGAACACCAGCACCGGACCGCCCTGCCCGTGCGTCGCCCACAGATTGTCGACATCGCCGTAGCGCAAATGCTCGATCGCGAATCCCGCCTGCGCCAGCCGCTGCGTGAGCAACTCCTGACAACCGGCATCGGCCGGCGTCACCGAAGCGCGCCGGATCAACTCGCAGGTCAGATCGAATACCGTCGACATCGCTTTGTCCCTACGCCCCATGTGTGTGCCCCGTACAATTCGATCCGGGGACGGTTCCGGGGTTCAATCCGAGCTTCCTTCTCCCCACGCGGACGAGGGGGTCCCTGATTTTCCATCTACCCGCGCGCGGACAAGGGATCCTGACTTTCCATCTCCCCGCGTGCGGGGAGAAGGTGCCCGAAGGGCGGATGAGGGGCAAGCCCTCCGCACATCCGCAACCGTTTCGCACACCGGCCCCTCACCCCTACCCCTCTCCCCGCAAGGCGGGGCGAGGGGTTCGTCGTTCCCGCCGCTCCCCTGCACGGGCGAGGGTTCGCCCTTTCCCTTC
>JBAVZT010000060.1:0-6545 GCA_049588955.1 Rhodanobacteraceae bacterium
ATGCCGTGATCACGATGGATGCCGACGGCCAGCACGCCGCCGCGGACATTCCGCGATTGCTCGCCGCCGCTGCCCAATACCCGGAGCGCATCGTGATCGGCGCACGCCTGCGCCACCGCGAACGCCAGCCGCGCATCCGGCGTCTGGCCAACGAGTTTGGCGACTGGGGTATCTCCATCGCCTGTCGGCAGGGTCTTCTGGATACCCAAAGCGGGCAGCGTTATTACCCGCAAGCAGCCCTTGAACTGGCCGGCGCGGTCAGCCCGAACGGATTCGTGTTCGAGGCCGATATTCTGATCGAAGCCAGCCGGCACGGCGTGCGCGTGGTCGCGGTGCCGATCGAATCACGCTATGCGGGCGAATTTCGTCGCAGCCATTTCCGTCCTGTGCAGGACCTGTGTCGCATCACCGCGCACGTAGTCGCAAAGACCCTGCGGCGCGGACACGTGTTGAGTGATTTGCGAAGCGCGCGCAATACGCCCGCAGTCGTCGTTGATCCGCCGGGGGCCGGCGTGGGTCCCGGCCGGTCGCGCACCTGATGCGCTGTCCGGCGAATGAGCGCAGGCTGGAATACACTGTTGAAGAACATGCCGATGTCATCACCGAACGGGCACGAGGTCGTTATCCTCGGAGGCGGGCTTGCGGGTCTCACCCTTGCCCTGCAACTGCGCGCCAGTCTGCCGGAACTCGATATCGTTGTGCTCGAGCGTCACGCACACCCGGTGCCGCAGGCCGCGCACAAGGTTGGCGAGTCCCTGGTTGAACTCGGCGCGCACTATCTGGCCCAAACGCTCGATTTGCGCACGCACCTGGATGCAGCGCACATTCCCAAGTTCGGATTCCGCTTCTTTTTCTCCGATGGCCACAGCGATCTCGACCAGGTAACCGAACTCGGGGTAAGCCGCGTGCTGCCGACGCCGACCTGGCAGATCGATCGCGGCATCCTGGAAAATTTTCTCGCAGAAGAAGCGCAACGACGCGGAATCGATTTTCGCGGACACGCGGTAGTGCGCTCGTTCGAACTCGATGGCGCAAGCATGCATACGATACGCGCCACGATTGACGGCGACGAGGTGACCTTGCGCGCGCGCTGGGTTGTCGACGCCTCCGGTCGCGCCGGGCTCATCAAGCGCAAGCTTGGCCTGGCACAGAGAAATGGGCACGACGCCAACGCGGTCTGGTTTCGTATCGACGATCGGCTCATTCTCGACGACTGGTGTGCGAACGCCGCGTGGCGGGCCCGCTGCGATCCGCCCGAACGCTGGCGCTCGACCAATCATCTGGTCGGGCCGGGTTACTGGGTGTGGCTGATACCGCTAGCGTCCGGAGCGCATTCGGTCGGCATCGTGGCCGACGCCGCGCTGCATCCGCTCGAGACCATGAATACCTTCGAGCGTGCGCTCGGGTGGCTCGCCACACACCAACCAGCGGTTGCGCGCGAGGTCGCGGTGCGCCGCGACCGCCTGCTCGATTTCAACTTCCTGCGTGGCTACTCGCACGACTGCAAGCAGGTGTTTTCGGGCGACCGCTGGGCGATTACCGGCGATGCGGGTGTGTTTCTCGACCCGTTCTACTCACCCGGCACTGATTTCATCGCGATCGCCAACACCTACACCTGCGCGCTGATCGGGCATGATCGCGGCGGCCGCCAGATCGCTCCGTTCGCGCGGCTGTACGAACAGCTGTTCAGGTCGTTCCATGAAAACACGCTGGCGCTGTTTCGCGGCCAGTATCCGTTGTTCGGTGACGCCGCCGTGATGCCGATCAAGGTGATCTGGGATTACACCTATTACTGGGGAGTACTGTGTCAGCTCGTGATGCAGGGGCACCTGACCGATTTCGCCCTGTTCGCCGAATTGCAGACCGAGCTTGAGAGCGCCCAATGCCTGAATCGGCGCATGCAGTCGCTGTTTCGAGACTGGGGTGCCGTCAACGTGGCCGGCAATCCGCCGGTCATGCTCGATCAGCTCGCTCTGTCCTGGTTCGCGGAAATGAACCGCGGCCTGACCGACCGATTGAGCCGCCAGCAACTGATCGCGCGTCTGCGCGGTCATGTCGTGTTGATGGGTGAGCTGGCGGCGACGATTGCGGCGCGAGCCGCGCGCGCATTTCCGGAACTCGATGTCGAGGGGCTGGCCGGCCACGTCGATTCAGGTCCAGTCGCGCTGTTCGACGAAGCCGCCTAGATAACCGCAATACCGGTGGCGCTCGTCGACGGGCGCGCGTCATGGCCGATCAAGCCATGCCGCCGTTGACCCCGATGATCTGTCCGTTGATGTAGGCCGCCGCGTCCGAACACAGAAAGCCGACCAGCGCCGCGACTTCCATGGGCGTGCCGGCGCGGGCGGCCGGAACCATGGCCTTGATCCGATCCGGTGGGAACACGTTCGCGCTCATGTTGCCCGCGATGATGCCCGGTGCGACGACGTTGACGGTGATGCCGCGCGAGGCCATCTCGCGTGCGAGCGATTTTCCGGCGCCGTGCAGCGCGGCCTTGGCAGCGGAATAGTTCACCTGCCCGCGATTGCCGATCTCGGCCGCGACCGAAGAAATGCTGACGATGCGGCCGAAACGCGTGCGTGCCATGGGCAGCAGCAGCGGCTGGACGACATGAAAGAATCCGTGCAGCGAAACATCGATCACGCGGTGCCACTGCACCTCGCTCATGCCGGCCATTGGCGCGTCGTCATGAATGCCGGCGTTGTGCACGATGCACTGGATCGGGCCGTTTGAGAGTTCGTGTTCCAGCGCCGCTCGGGTCGCCACACCGTCCGCGAGATCGAACGCGATCGCCGCAGACTTGCCGCCGGCTTCGCCGATCGCCTGCACGATCGCGTCGGCGCGCTCGTGCCCCCGGTTCGCATGGACCAGAACGTCATAGCCGCCTTGTGCGAGTACGCGCGCGATTGCCGCGCCGATCTCGCCGCTGCCGCCAGTCACCAATGCGCGTCGCAGGTGTGTCATGCCCGCCAACATCTCACAGTTTCGCGTTGGCTTCATGCCTTTCTTCGCCGCGCTTGCACGGCACACCGTCGAAGCGGCTTCATGACTCGCTCGCACCGCTTGCGGACCAGGGTGCCGCTGGCGGATGAAGCGTGCTTGCGCGCCGGCTCGAGAACACGTCCGGCGAGATCCAGTACTACAATAGAATGCGCAACGGTCGTCGTGCTTCTCCCTGACCGCCTCTGCGTCAACCGAGGAAACACCATGGGCATCTCCCGCATCGCCTTGCCAATCGCCTTGATCGCCGCGTTGTTGTTGCTCGCATCGGGCTTCGGAGTGCGGCTCGGTTTGTGGGCCTTCCCGGTCGGTTTCCAGTTGATGCGCTGGGCTGTCTATCTCGGCCTCGGCGCTGCGGTGCTCGCGCTGATTTTCCTGATCGTGCCGCGCACGCGTTCGCAGCATGTTGCGGCGCTTGTCGTGGCACTGGCAGTCGGCCTCGCGATCGCCTGGGTGCCGTGGCGTCAACTGCAACAGGCGCGCGCGCTACCGCCGATCCACGACATCACGACGGATACGTCCAATCCGCCGGTTTTCGTCGCAGTGCTCCCGCTGCGCGCGAATGCGCCGAACCCGGCGACCTACGGTGGTGCCGACATCGCGGCCGCGCAACAAGAAGCGTATGCCGATATCCGCCCGCATCGCCTCGATGTTCCAACCGGGGTCGCGTTCCGGCGCGCGCTCGCAGCGGCGCAAGCGATGGACTGGGACATCGTCGCCAGCGACCGGGCGAACGGGCGCATCGAGGCCACTGCGACGACCTACTGGTTCGGATTCAAGGACGATATCGTCGTGCGTGTCGCTGCTGCGGGTGGCGGCAGTGTCGTTGACGTGCGCTCGGTATCGCGCGTGGGAAAGAGCGACGTCGGAACCAATGCCCGGCGTATTCGTGCCTATCTCAGGCAACTCGATAGCACAAAAGCGTGAGGCTTCGGTCGGCGCGGTCGCATCGACAACGTCGCATCACTCCGGCGGTTGTTCCATTTCGGCCTTCAGTTTCTCGAGATCGTCAATAACCGATTCGAGCGCGTCGTGGAGCTGGCCTTGCCGGTTCATCAGGTCGTCGAATTTTTCGGTCTGCTTGAGTTTTGACAACTCACCGTCGAACAGCATCCATGCCGCGGTGAGTGTTTCGACGTTGTTCTTCGAGTAGTGACGCATCTCCTTGAGCTGCGTGATGGTGTCGGTCAGATGATCGATGTCGGTTTTGCCGGTCTCTTCCTCTGACATGAGCGTATCCTCGGTGTAATGGCCGATTACGTCGGCGCCGAACAGCGCCGGCGCCAGCTTGCGGACTCGCGCATGAATCAGGCCTTGCTGTCACCGCTGCATCATCACGGTCGCACGACCGCTGACCAGCAGCGTACCTCGGTGCGCAATGCGAAACGTGTACTGCCAGCCGTCCGCGCCGCCGAGTAGCTGCTCGGCATGCACGTCGAGTGAACCGTCCAGATCGTCGAGGCGCGCGACGCACAATTCGACGTTGCGCAACGCAACGAGAAAGCCCGGCGCAGCCGATCGCCCTGCATTGCGCGCAAGCAGGCCGCCATGCACGGCCATCGCCTGTGCGCCGTATTCGCAGCCGTTGAGCGCGCGCAAACGATCGCCGCTACGCAGGGGATTGTCGCGGCGGCTGTGTGAATCGGTGATGGCGTGAATGCGTGTCTGATCCCAGTCGACGACCGCGTCGAGCAGGCACATCGCGCCTCGATGCGGAATCAGGCCGGCCCAGTCAGATTTCGGAATCATCGGTGGCACCGCGGCGCCGACGCGCCATCAGAATGGACAGACAGAAATGGAATCCGACACCGAGTCCGACGGTGAGACCGATGGCGCGCAGTACCGGAAGCGACGAGGCGGCCTGCATGCCGAACACGAGCAACGCCGAAATCACGCAGACCAGCGTTGCATGCAGCGTGCGCCGCGCTTCGGCCGCGTCGGCGACCGGACGCTCGAAGAACAGCGCGTAATGCAGTCCGAGCCCGGCCGCGAGGGTGAGGGCGACCAGGTGGAACAGCGACAGCGACACGCCAAAACCGCGCTCGACCACGAGTACCATCAAGGTCGCCAGGGTCATCGGTGCAAGCACGTGAAAGGCGCGGCGCCAGGTGCCCAATGCGAATGCGACTGTGAGTGCGAGCAACACCAGCGCGGCGCCAAGCGCACGCAGGATACGCGTCCGGTACGCGATGACCAGCGATTCCGAAGCGGCCTTGAGATCCAGCAGGCGCACTCTGCCGTTGCTCGAATCGGCCAGTGCCGCAAGCGCGGACGGATCGTTGACTCCGTCCAGCGTGGCGAGTCCGAGCCAGCCGTGATCGAGATGAACCAGCATCGCGTCGAGCCGTGCACCGAGCGGCGATGCTGCGAACATGGCTGGTGTCAACGCCGGCAACGTGCGCGCAGTCTCGACATCGTCAACGAACGACGCGAACAACCCGGCGCGAAACGGCAATCCGCGCTCGGCGGCCGCCAGCGAGGCCTCGAGCGTTGCGCGATCGGGCAATCGGGCCTGACGGGTCCGCTGGATCGCGATGCTCGGCAGGTAGCGGCTCGGCAATTCAACCCCGTCGAGCGCATGCGCAGCGATCAGCGCATCAAGCCGGGGTTGCAACGATTCCGATGACGCCAGCACGCCGTCGGCACTTGCAGCCTCGAGGACCAGCAGATAGCGCACGTCCGGCGCACCAAGCTCGTTACGCAGCCTGGCGTCGCGCGCGAGCAGGTTGCCCGGCACCGGCGTCAATGCCGCGAGATTGTTCTCCCACAGCGGTGACGGCGCGAACCACAGCACCACGAGACCGATGGCGGTCAGCAGCCAGGGCAGCCAGCGTGGTCGCGGCAGTGCGTCGAGCCAGGCCCACACGCCCGCGAGGCCGGCCGTGCCGGCGGTGTCGCGGAAACGGCTCGGCAACACGCGCGGCAGCAGATAGCGGGTGGTCAATCCGGCGACGATGAGGCCGGTGATCGTGAATACGGCGAGTTGCTGCAAGCCACGAACACCGGAAAAGAAGAATGCCAGATAGGCAATGGCGGCCGACGTGATCGCGGTTGCCAGCAGCGGCCACAACGCACGCACGCTGGTCACCGCATCCTCCCCCGCACGGCGGTGGCTGAGCAGGCGGATGGGATACTCCTGGGCGACACCGAGCAGGGTGAAACCGAACGCGAGCGTGATGCCATGCACCGATTCAAACGTGAAACTCAGCACCGCCAGACCCGCAAGCGCGGCGCTCGCGATCGGCAGGCCGGCCAGCAACAAGACCGCGATGCTGCGATAGGCCGCAAGCAACAGCACGATGAATCCGACCGTGCTGACCGCGCCGATGCGATCGGCCTGGGCGCGCGTCTTGGCGTTGATCAGCACGGTGAAATAGCCCGGGCCGCTGAGTTGGAGCCGCGCGCTTGAGGCCCCGGGCAATGCGTGGAATGCGCTCCCCAATGCCGCAATCGCCGCGCCTTGCGCGGCCGGATCGAAACCTGGAGCGCGCGTCTGCGCGAGCAACAGTGCGGCGCCGTCGGATGCGAACCAGACGCCGTCGCGC
>JBAVZT010000061.1:0-1948 GCA_049588955.1 Rhodanobacteraceae bacterium
GCACCGTGGAATGCCGCACGCCAATTGCTGCTGATCGGCATCCAGGGCTATCGCGTGCCCGCGGCGCAGATTCCGGCCGTGACTCTGGTAGTCCTGATCGACACCTCGGGTTCGATGGACGAGCCGAACAAGCTGCCGTTGCTCAAGGCCTCGCTCAAGCAACTGGTGCCGAAACTGCGCGCGAACGATCGTATTGCAATCGTCACCTACGCCGGGAGTGCCGGTCTTGCCCTGGCCTCGACGCCCGGGGATCAGCATGCCCGCATCGCGGCCGCGATCGAGGCGATGCAACCGGGCGGTTCGACCAACGGTCAGGCCGGCATCGAACTTGCCTATGCCGAGGCACAGCAGGGTTTCATCAAGGGTGGCGTCAACCGTCTCATTCTGGCCACCGACGGCGATTTCAACGTCGGCCAGGTCGGTATCGACGCGCTCAAGAGCGAAATCGCCGAGAAACGCAAGAGCGGCATTGCGTTGTCGACGCTCGGGTTCGGCGAGGGCAACTACAACGACGCGATGGCCGTACAACTGGCCGATGTCGGCAACGGCAGCCACCACTACATCGACTCGCTCGGCGAGGCGCGCAAGGTGCTGGTCGACGAAATGTCATCGACCCTGCTGACGATCGCCAAGGACGTCAAGATACAGATCGAGTTCAATCCGGCGCGCGTCAGCGAATATCGCCTGATCGGCTACGTCAAGCGCATGCTGCGTCGCGAAGACTTCAACAACGATGCAGTCGATGCCGGCGAAATCGGCGCCGGCGCCAATGTCACCGCGCTGTATGAAATCACGCCGACCGGTTCCGATGCGGCACGCATCGATCCGTTGCGCTACGGCCGGCATCCCGTAATCGAAGGCGATCGCAAGGAACTGGCCTGGCTGCGCCTGCGCTACAAGCTGCCCGGCACCGACCACAGCCGATTGATCGAGCGCGCAGCAGGTGACTCGGATCGACACGAAACACCGAGCCAGCGCCTGCGCTTTGCCGCGGCCGTCGCCGCGTTTGCCGAAAGCCTGCGCGGCGGAAAATATCTGGACAACTACGCGTTGCCGCAGATCGCAGAGCTTGCGCGCGGTGCGCGCGGCGACGATCCACATGGATACCGCGCGAGCTTCGTGCGTCTGGTCGAACTGGCCGAGGGCCTGCGTACCCCCGAAGGACGAGCGGTGACGAGGAACGTAACGGAGCGATGACGCAAGCGCCCTGCGTATCGGCATATGCACGCAATGACTTACGGCGCGACGGCCGATGCCGTAATCTGCCGGGCCATGGACGGCCCGGGGGACGACGATGCGACGCTGATGCTCGCGTATGCGGCGGGCGACGTCGACGCGTTCCGCTCGATCTATGCGCGCCATCGCGCACCGCTCTATCGTTTCATTCTGCTGCGCGTCGGGCAACGCGCGGTGGCCGACGATCTTTTTCAGGAAACCTGGAGCCGCGTCATCGCCGCCCGGGCAAATTACCGGCCAACGGCGAAGTTTTCCACCTGGTTGCTCGCGCTGGCGCACAACCTGGTCGTCGACAGTTTCCGGCGCGCGCACCCGGCGGCTGACGACGATGAAACCGCACGCGTGCTCGCGAGCGAAACCATTCCCGAACATCAGCAGCCCGAACCATCGCTGTCGACGTTCGAGGAGCGTCGACGTCTGCAACGCGCATTGGAGCAACTGCCGGACGAGCAACGCAGCGTATTCGTGTTGCGCATGGAGCACGAGATGGGCCTGGAAGAGATCGCCGCGATCACCGGCGTCGGACGCGAAACCGCGAAATCGCGTCTGCGCTACGCTCTCAAGCAGATTCGACAGCGACTGACCGAATGAATACACCCCTGCCACCGCCGCTGGAATACGAGTCGACGCGTGAGGAACGCGAACTCGGTGCGTTGTATCGGCGTCTGCCGAAGGCCGAGCCGGATGCCGCACTCGATGCGCGCGTGCTCGC
>JBAVZT010000062.1:0-6564 GCA_049588955.1 Rhodanobacteraceae bacterium
CGATCCTCGATCCGACCGATTTTCCGGCGGTCACGGCCGAAATGCAGGGCGAAATGGCGAGCATGGTCGTGAGTCAGGGAACCGTGGTGCAGGTAGCCAACCCGTCGGTGATTCGCACGCAGTAACGACATCCCGGCAACTTCGTGGCGCGCACGTACGCGCGCCGCGAATATCCGACGAGCGGGGTCCGGCCTCGCGACCGGATCAACAGGCGACGCCGAAGCGCGCGAGCAGCTTGCCTGCAAGCCAGGCCGGACCGATCAGCAGATACGTCAGGTCCGTCGCGAACGAAGGGCGCCGGCCTTCGATTGCATGGCCGATGAACTGGCCAACCCAGGCCAACGCAAACACCGTGACGGCGAGCCACAACAACGCCCGCGTGCCGAGCGAGCGATAGAGGGTATCGGTGGCAAGACCGAGCAGCACCAGCACCACGAACATCGCTGCCGCGATCGGGCGCGACAGCCGCCAGTAGAATGCCATCGCCGCCACCATCACGAGCGCGCACCAGAATCCCGGACGTCCGATCGACGGCGAGACCGGGATAACCCAGAGCAACGCAATCACCGCCCACAGGATCGCGGGCACGCAAACCCAGTGAATCGCGCGGTTGACCGGATTCAAATGGTCGGAGCTGTAGCTTGCGAACCAGTCGTTGACGTTGCGCATGTCGAATCCGGCAAACGTTGGGAGCGCCGTCAGGCTGCGGTCAATCGCCGCACGGCCTCGGCGTATTTTGCGGCCGTATTGTCGATGATTTCGCGCGGCAGTCGCGGACCGGGTGCGCGCTTGTTCCAGTCCAGGGTTTCCAGATAATCGCGCACATACTGCTTGTCGAAGCTCGGCGGGCTCGTGCCGACACGCCAGGAATCGGCCGGCCAGAAGCGCGACGAGTCCGGCGTCAGCATCTCGTCCATGACGTACAGCGTACCCTCGGCATCGGTGCCGAATTCGAACTTGGTGTCGGCAATCAGGATGCCGCGCTCGCCCGCTTGTGCGACCGCATAGCGGTAGATCGCGAGCGTTGCCTCGCGCATCCGTTCGGCGAACTCGGCGCCGATGGTGGCGACCACGGCATCGAAGCCGATGTTCTCGTCGTGGGCGCCGGCGGGCGCCTTGGTCGACGGCGTGAAGATCGGCTCGGGCAGACGTTCGGCCTGGCGCAGCCCAGGCGGCAGTCTGATGCCGCACAAGGACCCGCTCGCCTGATAGTCCTTCCAGCCCGAACCGATCAGCCAGCCACGCGCAATCGCTTCCACCGGCAATGCCTTCAAACGTTTTGCAATGACACTGCGGTCAACGTACGGAACCGGATCGACAGCGGCCGGCAAAACAACAGCGACCGGCTTGCCGGTCAGGTGATTGGGCATCAAGTGCGCGGTCTGGGCGAACCAGTAGTTCGACAACTGGGTGAGCATCTCACCCTTGCCCGGAATCGGATCCGGCAATACCACGTCGAATGCCGACAGCCGATCGCTCGCGACGATCAGCAATTCGGCATCCGGGAGCGCATAGACATCGCGCACCTTGCCGCGATGGATCAGATCGAGGCCGGGCAGGTCGGATAATTCCAGTGTGGTCGTCACGGGCGGTTCGTCATGAGTGAAGAGGCAATTGTAACGGTCGGAGTCGTTCAGTTTGCCCCGGTGGCCGAGTGTCGACTCGCCGTCGGGCGTTTTGCGGTTTGCCTTTTTCGTCCGATGTGCTGTCGCACCGGTTACGCTCGCCTCGCCGGCGCGCCGATTCCCTGCGGGCGTCCGCCCACCAGCCGCCGCCTACGGGACCATAAGCAACAGCAAGCAGTGCGCCTGCCCCTCGCTCTTGATCTTGGCGCCGTAGGCGGTGCCGAGCATCGCAGCCGCCGGCGAGAAACACCCGGAGGGCGGACGCGAAAGATCGCGTCCGGCACTGGACCTTTTGGTTCCATTTGGGGCAATGCCAAAAGGAACCCGCCCGCCGCCGAGGCGAGCGGAACCCTTGCGACAGCGCTACATCAGCTGCGCCCGATTGCGATGGGTATCGCTGCGCTCAACCCATCCTGCAAAAGTCGGCGCCGAGGTGAGCGGAACCGGTGCGAAAGCGCCACAGCGGACGAGAAAAGCAAAACGGCGAATGCCGAGGGAGCAGGGAAGCCCTCGCGATCGTGCTTGCTAGAATTGCGGCCCGCCCGCAATCGAAATATCCCGATGTCCCGTAGCTTGTTGTGGCTGATGCTCGCTGTCGCGTGCAGCGCGGTTGCGCAGCGACCGGCTCAACTCGGCCTGTGCGCAGCCTGTCACGGTGAGAACGGCATTGCGCTCGCGCCAGGCACGCCAAATCTGGGCGGTCAGGATGCGACGTATCTGGTCGCCGCAATCGAGCAATATCGCAGCGGCAAGCGCGACAACAGCGCGATGCGGGCGGTTGTCGGCGCATTGTCGAGAGCGGACATCGCCGCCTTGGCCGAGTGGTATGCGGCGCAGCCCGGTTGCGAGGCACGTGCGCGGTGAGCATCACCGGAAAACTCGTCGGTGCCGTGCTCGGCCTTTTGCTGCTGCACAACCCGATCGGATTGCTGATTGGCGCGGTGCTCGGTCACTTCTACGATGTCGCCGCTTCGCACATGCACCCGGCGAGACTTGGGCGCGGATTCATCGAACCGCTGTTCGCGTTCGCCGGCGCACTCGCGAAATCGGATGGTCGCGTGTCCGAGCATGAGATTGCCGCCGCCGAGGCGCTGATGTCGCGCCTGCGCCTGGACAATCTGCAGCGGCGCGCGGCGATCGAGCGATTCGCCGCCGGCAAGCGACCGGATTTCGAGGTGCGGCTTGCGGTAGCCGACCTCAAGGCATGGTGCGGGCACCGGCGTGATCTGGCATTTCTGCTGCTCGATCTGCTGCTCGATCTGGTCTATGCCGAGGGCGAGCCGGTTCCGGCGAAAATGGCCTTGCTCCGACAGTTGTGCTGGGCGCTTGGCGTCGCCGATCGCGAACTCGCCGCGCTTGCGGCCATGAAAGGCTACGCGCCGACGGCGGGCGCGGGCTCATACTCGCGCGGCCCTGCAGGGCGTTCCGCGTCACCGAGCGGGCCCGATCCGTATGCCGTGCTCGGTGTGTCCCGCAGCGACGGCGCGCGCGAGATCAAGCACGCCTATCGCAAACTCATGAGTCAGCACCATCCGGACAAGCTTGGTGATGTGCCGGACGAATTGAAGCGCCGCGCCGAGGACCGTGCGCGCGAAATCAATACCGCTTATGAGAAGATCAAGGCCGAACGCAGGTTTTAGGGTGTCACCAATCCGGGATTTCACGCATGGCCAAGCAATCGTGCGTCATCGCCCCATCGATCCTGTCCGCCGACTTCGCGCGGCTCGGAGAGGAAGTCGACGCCGTGCTCGCCGCGGGTGCGGACTGGATCCACTTCGACGTGATGGACAATCATTACGTGCCGAACCTGACCATCGGCCCGGTGGTGCTGCGCGCGCTGCGCGGTTACGGCATCACGGCGCCGATCGACGTGCATCTGATGATCAAGCCGGTCGATCGCATCGTTCCGGACTTCGCCGAGGCCGGCGCCACATTGATCAGTTTTCACCCGGAGGCAACCGAGCACATCGACCGCAGCATCGGGCTGATTCACGAGCACGGCTGCGCTGCCGGTCTGGTATTCAATCCGGCCACGCCGCTCGACTATCTCGACTACGTGATCGACAAGCTCGATCTGGTGCTGATCATGTCGGTCAATCCGGGATTCGCCGGGCAGAGTTTCATCCCGTCCGCGCTGGAAAAGGTGCGCCGCGCGCGTGAGCTCATCGACGAGGCCGGCCGCACGATCCGGCTCGAAGTCGACGGCGGGGTGAAACCGGACAATATCGGCGCAATCGCGGCTGCCGGCGCCGACACCTTCGTGGCTGGTTCGGCCGTTTTCGGGGAGCCGGATTACCGCGAGGTGATCGCGCGTATGCGCGCGCATTGCATCGACATGTAGTAAGGTCGAGCGCAGCGAAACCGATACGGATCGGCAAACGCTTGACGGACTTCGCTGCGCCCAATCCACGGGTCGGGCGCCCTTCGTCGCAGGAGCGCTAGCGCGTACCGCGGATCACGATGGTCTTGCCGGAGACATCGACCACGCCCTGCTCTTCGAGCTGCTTGAGCACGCGCCCGACCATCTCGCGCGAGCAACCGACAATGCGGCTGATCTCCTGGCGCGAAATCGAGATCTGCATGCCGTCCGGGTGGCTCATGGCTTCGGGTTCCTCGGTCAGGTCGATCAGCGTCTTGACGACGCGCCCGGTGACGTCCATGAATGCCAGGCGACTGACCTTGCGCGAGGTATGCAACAAGCGATGCGTCAACTGCGAGCCGATCGCAAACAAGAGCTTCGGACACTCATCGCGCAATTCACCCTCGAAAAGATGGAACAGGCGCTCATAGCCGATCTCCGCCAGCTCGCAAGGCGTGCGCGTGCGCACCATGACTTCGCGCTTGGGGGTTTCGACGAACAGGCCCATCTCGCCGATGAATTCGCCGCGATTGAGATAGGCGAGTATCAGCTCGCGGCCTTCCTCATCCTCGGAAGATACCGTCAGCGAACCGTCGATCACGTAATAGAGGATGTTGGCCGAATCGCCCGGTCGGATGATCGCGGTCTTGCTCGGAAACCGACGACGTTGGCAAAGTTCGAGAAGCCGTTCCATTGCCGCGCGATCCAGCGTGAGCATCGACGGCGGCTGAACCTTGCTGGCCGGACGCTGGAGCGTGTGTCGAAAATCCGGCCCTTTCGCTTGTATTGGCACTGAAGTCCTCCCGTCGTCTGGGCGACCGCACTAGGTGGCAGTGTGGAGCACCTTGCCCACGCACGCGATGCAAAGCGTACGTCGATCGTACTCGTGCATCTTATTGCAATTCGCCTCTCGGGTGTGACGGGCACGCATTGCTGCATCGAGCGCACGCGTGCAACAGCACGCTCGAACGGACCTCCCGTTTGGCCACACATGCTTCACCTTTTCCAGCTTGCGGGGGCGACCTGCGCGCGCCGAGCTCGTGGAAGGTTTGGCGCGAACGGGCTCGGACGCAGGGCGGGCGGTCCCTGGTCTCTCCCGAACCGTGCCGACGTTTCTTCGCCGGCCGGCATGGTCCATAATTCGCGCACTCCCGCAGGAGTCGTCCGACGGTTCTGTCGCGTCCTCCACCCAAGTCGCCCTGAAATTGTCGCCAACCGAAAGGCACAGGGCCGGCGCACAGCACAGGTATTCATGAGGTGGTCAAACCCCTTCCCCGACTCAAGTTGCAGGGTTTCAACAACCTGACCAAGGCGCTCAGTTTCAATATCTACGATATCTGCTACGCGGTGTCGGAGAACCAGCGCCAGCGCTACATCGAGTACATCGACGACACCTACGACGCCGACCGGCTGACCAAGATCCTGACCGATGTCGCCGACATCATCGGTGCCACGATTCTCAACGTCGCGCGCCAGGACTACGATCCGCAGGGTGCGTCGGTGACGATCCTGATTTCCGAGCATCCGGTGGTCGAGAAGCTCGGTCGCGATGTGATCTCGGGCGCCGTGGCGCATCTGGACAAGAGCCACATCACCGTCCATACCTACCCGGAGACTCATCCGCACAACGGTATTGCGACGTTTCGCGCCGATATCGATGTCGCGACCTGCGGGGTGATCTCGCCGCTGCGCGCACTCAATTTCCTGATCGACAGTTTCGAATCCGACATCGTCACGATGGACTATCGCGTGCGCGGTTTCACGCGCGACGTCAAGGGCCGCAAGCACTTCATCGATCATCGGATCAATTCGGTGCAGGAATACCTGGCCAAGCACATCCGCCAGAAATACGAGATGTTCGATGTCAACGTCTACCAGGAAAACATCTTCCACACCAAGATGCACCTGAAGGATTTCGACCTCGATACGTATTTGTTCGAGGCCAACGCGGACGATCTGTCATTCAAGGATCGCCAACGCATCGAGTCGCTGCTGCGGCGCGAGATCGAGGAATTGTTCCACGGTCGCAATCTGACGTAGCGTGCCAGCGCGCGACAGTGGGGCGGGCTTACACCCGATAAGCCACCGCCTTCATCACGCCCGACGCGAAGCGCATCAGCACGGGCAGCGGCGGCGCCAGCGTTTGCGCGCCGGCCGCGAGCGCGCGTTCGGCGTGGCTGGCTTCATCCTGTTTCATCTGTTTGACGATTGCGCGACTGCGCTGGTCGGCGTCCGGCAGTTTCTCCAGATGCGCGTCCAGATGCGCCTCGACCTGACGCTCGGTTTCGAGCACAAAGCCCAGACTGGTTCGATCACCGACCAGCCCCGCGCCGACGCCGATTGCGTAGGCACCGGCATACCACAACGGATTGAGCAGGCTCGGCCGGCTCGAAAGTTCGCCGAGGCGTTCGCCGCACCAGGCCAGGTGATCGGTTTCTTCATCGGCCGCCGCGAGCATCTGCGCACGCACCTCGGCATCGCGCGCGACGGCAGCGTGACCGAAATAGAGCGCCTGTGCGCAGACCTCGCCGACATGGTTCACGCGCATCAGCCCGGCCGCGTGGCGCCGGGCGCTCTCGT
>JBAVZT010000063.1:0-7470 GCA_049588955.1 Rhodanobacteraceae bacterium
GAAAACGACCGCTGCGCGCGCCCAACGGCCTGCGGCTGGAGTGGGTCGACGCCGACGCACCGATCGCAGTCCCGGACGCGCGCCAGTCCTTTGTCGTCAGTCGCGCCGGCGACAGCGGCGCGTGGAATATCGGGCGCGCCGACATGCACTACCGCGACCTGATTCCGGATCGGTTCGGCGGGCGCTTCGTCGCCTCGCATATCCGCATCCCGCAAGGCGGTCCGGTGCCCGACTACGTGCACTACCACAACATCCGTTTTCAGATGATCTACTGCCGCGCCGGCTGGGTGCGCGTGGTGTACGAGGATCAGGGGCCGCCTTTCGTGATGCACGCGGGCGATTGCGTGTTGCAACCTCCCGGCATCCGCCACCGGGTACTGGAATCCTCGCCCGACCTCGAAGTCATCGAGCTCGGCTGTCCGGCCCGGCATGAAACCTGTGCCGATCACGAGATGAAGCTTCCGACGCCGCACGTGTTGCCGCATCGACGGTTCGGGTCACAGCGATTCGTACGCCATGTCGCGGCCGATGCAACCTGGCAGCCATCGCGCCGTGCCGGATTCGAGGTGCGCGACACCGGCATCGACGGCGCAACCGCCGGACTCGCCGGCGTGCGTGTACTTCGACGTGCACCCTCATCGACTCCCGCTTCGGGCGAGTCCACGAACGAAGCCCACTGCGGCGAGCTCATGTTCCTGTTCGTCTTGCGCGGGGAACTGACGGTGACGGCCGGCCGGCTCGGCAGCCACCATCTGCAAGCCGACGACAGTTGCGTGATCCCGGCGGGTGTCGAACATGCGCTGCAAGGCTCACCGGATATCGAGCTGCTGGAGGTGACGCTGCCGGCGTAACTTCGAGCGTTCGGTTGAATCCGCTGCCTCCGAGGAACGCGTGCGCCGTCGTTACGCAAGTTCGCATGGGTGGCCAATGCGGCGCCAGCGCGCCTTGCCGAACTGATACATGCCGAATGCAATCAATCCCGGCACGACGGCGCCGGGAAACCAGTTTCCGATTAAGCAGCTTGCGCAAAGCGTCCAACGCGCGCGACAAGCCCTGCGGTCCTGCGTGATGCCGCCAGGCCGCGTCGAGCAGCAACCCACCGGCCAGCGCGAACACCCGCGCACGTGTGGTGACACCGAATTCGCCGATGCCGACCACCGCCCACATCGCGACCGACCACTGGCGCGGCATCCCCTCGTACATTCGCGTCGTCGCAGCGGGTGGATAGCGTACTCATGGCGCTGAACCTTCCTGCAGCGACGCCGGCAACGTCGTCAATGGCCAGCGATCGAGGATGCGATACTCGGCCCTGCCGACAAGGCTGTGTACCAGCACGAATTCACGCACGGTCCAGGCAATACGGACGATTCGCCGTGGCGCGACGGCATGGTCATCGTAGAGCAATGTGAGGTGCGGCGTGAACCGTCGATCGACCATGTCGGCAAGTCCGGCCAGCTCCAGTTGTCCCGCCAGCGCACCCCGCAATGCGCTCAGCCCGAAATCGTCATCGCCAAGCATCACCAGCGGTCGCTTGCGGGACCGCCCGGCGAAACTCGCTACCCGATCGAACGCGACTTCGAACGCCGGTTGCGTGATTCGGCCCGCGGCCGCGCGTACCGCGGCAATCACGCCATGCGGCAGTCCCGAGTGATTGCCGAGAAAGTGCAAGGTGACGTGCAGCCGCTCGGCGCGTATCGGTTGGCGCTTGAGTCTCAACTCGCCGCGCAACGCGCATCCCAGACGAACCATGCACGCGGCAGCATCGGCATCCGGAAACACCGCGAGGAACAAGCGATCGTCCGGTCGCGACGCCCTCCCCCTGTCGAATCGAGATTGCCCTGCCACAAGTATCGCCCTCGTTACGCATGAATTCGCGCGCCTTCCGTGCATCCCGGCGGTTTGCCGGGGCTGACTCGCGTGTTGGCGAACCGGTTGCCCACCGAACTGTATTGCCGCTGCGTGGCGCGAATGACTCAAGAAGACCTTTCGCCCCACGAGCGTTTGCCCCACCGTTCACGATATGATGGCTTGACCGGCCATGGGTGCAAGCGTAGCGTCCGGTGCGAACGCACAAGCGGCGATTTGCGGGAACGGGAATAGGGGATGCGTGATCCGGCGCACTCACGAATGCATGGGGTCTCGTCGATGAGTTGGTCTTTCGGCGCTCTCCCAAGGTTTGCGCAAGGCCATTCGAACCCGCTTGTACCGGTGCAGGCACGGCATGACTGCGCCGTGCGATCAAGTCGGCGGTGGCCGGCGAACAGACAGCTTTGCGGGCATGGCGTCCAAGGAATCCGGCAGACTGCCGCACGCGCGCCCTCCGCGGAACGCGCAGCGGGCGGCGCCCGCGGATCAGAGCGTTGAACTCTCACATCACCACTTACGCGTCTTGAATGAGGGAGGCCAGAACATGAACCGCACGCCCGGCAGTTTGGTGGCAACCAGCGCCTTCGGAAACAACTCATCGGACGCTCGCGAACAATTGTCCACCATGCGCCAGGGCATTCGCCGCGTCGTCCTACTTGCACTGGCCTTCACGGCGCTGGTCTTTGCGACATTTGGCGGCAATGCGTTCGCCAAGGGACGGCCGGCGATGAAAGCCGCGGCCGATGCACCCACGGTGCGCACGATCAACGGCAATCCGCTGACCATTCGTGTCGGCAGCGACTTGTCGTTTCAGGTCCTGAACGCGCAGGTACCCGGGTTCGGTCAGTTCTATCCGACGGGCAACACCGACACCGCCGACTACGGCTGGTTTGTCGCGGCCGGCAACACATTGTACGGGCCGGATTTTTTCGCCCACCCGGGCGGTTCTGCCGTTTCTATCAATGACACGCCTTTCTCGCCGATTTCGATCAGCGCGGTATCGGGGCGCGGAACCTCGAGCGATCCGTTTGTGGTCACCGTGGTCGGCGGTATCGGCAACACCGGCCTTCAGGCCAATTTGACGATCGCCTACATCAACGGCACCAACTTTTTCGCCAAGCAGCTGTCGGTCAGCAACAACGGATCGGGCAATCAGAACATCAGCATATTTCTCGCCGGCGATCTCTACCTCGCTGGTGACGACAGTGGTATTCCATATGCCGAACCGAATTCCCACAGTCCCGGCGGCAGCGATTGCGGCACACCTCCGAGCTATTTCATCCTGCTGATTCCGCTGACGCCGGCGGATCACGCGACGGCGACGACCTATCCGACCATCTGGTCGCAGGTAGGTCAGTTGCAACTCGACGACATGGTCGCGGACGTCGGCTGCGCGGACAACGCCGCGGGACTCCAGTGGAACCGCAACGTGGGGGCCGGCAGCAGCAGCGAAATAATCGCGGCGACCTCGTTCGGCGATGTTCCCGAGATCACACAGTTCAGCGTGGCACAGGTGACACCCGACAACGGTACCCCCGGATCATCGGTCGCCGTCACGATTTTCGGCATCGGATTTGACTCCGGTACCCACTTTGATTTCGGCTCCGGAATCAGCGTCAACAATCTCGTCATCGTCAATGCGAACACCGCGACGGCAACGTTGGCCATTGCAGCGAACGCGATGCCTGGCAGTCGCACCGTCATCGCAACGCAAGGTTCGAGTGGTTTGATGGACAGCCTGCCGGATGGATTCCGGGTCCTCGCAGCCACAGCGCCCGGCACCGTCATGCTGCACGCGATTGCGAGCAATCCCGGACCCTACGGCGTCGGTGACACGGTGAACTACACGCTCGGCATCACCAACGGCAGCGACAGCGCGCTCGGCGGGTTGACGGTGACGGCCAGCGTGCCTTCGCAGTTGTCGATCGGTTCGGTGCAGTGCGACGCCAGCGTGGCGAACGGCACGCTGACCTGGCCGATCGGCGGTCTGGGCACCGGCACGAGTGCGAGCTGCACGTTCACGGCACGCTTGCTCGATATCGTGGCCGGCTGCCAGCGCAACTGTCAGCTCACGGTCAATGTGACGGCCCAGTACGACGGCGGCGACACCTCGACCGTGGCGGCAATAGGCACCTTGATCCCGCCGCAGCCCGAGTCGACGACGGTCAGCGGCGCGCCGACCACCGAACCCTCTTCGCAACCAGGCCTGTCCGCGGACGGATCGCTGGTGATCTTCCAGTCGCTGGAGAAGGATCTCGCCAGCGCCCCCGACACCAACCCGGGCGGCGCGGATATCTACCTGCACGACCGGCGCAGCGGCCAGACGCGCCTGCTCAGCCGCGATGCCTCGGGCGCACGCCTGTCCGGCAACCTGCACGATGCACAGATTTCGCTGAACGGCGAGGCCGCCGTTTTCGTGCGCGATCCGGCCGGCGCGGCCGCGGCCAAGGACGCGGGTGTGTCCTCCGTGTGCTACTCCAATCCCAACGGCCTGTTCCAGTTCGTGTGTCCGACCACCGGCATGAACGGCGCGCCCATGGACGGCGAGAGCGAATCGCCCTCGATGAGCGCGGACGGCACGCGCATGGCGTTCTGCTCGGCGGCGACCAATCTCGTGCCGGACGACACCAATGGCGCCAGGGATGTCTTCGTGCGTACCGTCGCGACCGGTCAGGTGAGCCGCGTGAGCGTGACTGCCGACGGCACCCAGGGCGACGGCGACAGTTGCGCACCGATGATCTCGGGCGATGGCCGTTACGTCGTGTTCACGACGACCGCCGAAAACCTCGGCGGCGCGAGCACCGCGCAGGTGGTGCGCAAGGACCTGATGACCGGCCAGATCCTGCCGATCTCGCAAAGTGCGGGCGGCACGCCCGGTGATGCCGATGCCGGACCGCCGAGCATCTCCTCGGACGGCCAGCGCATCGCATTTGCCTCGAGTGCGTCCAACCTGGTGCCCGGCGCCGGCGGTGGGCGACGCAATGCGTACATCTTCGATGGTCGTTCCGGCGGCGGCCAGTCCAGCGCAAAACACCTGCGCAAGAACGGCACGGCCGGCAATGCCGGGCTCGGCGTCATCACCGGTCAGGGCGGCCAGCAACCGAATCAGGACGTGGGCGACCCGAAGATCGCCTGCGGTGGTGGCGCGGTCAGCCTGACGTCGGGCGCAAGCAACCTGGTGCCCGGCGACGGCAATGGCGTGAGCGACTACTTTGTCTATGGCCTCGATGGCGACACCATCGTGCGCCCGGCGCCGCTTGCGACCGGGGCCGAACCCAATGGACCGAGCCAGAATGCCGCACTCGATTGCGAGGCGACGGTCGGCGGCTACGACACCAACGCCACCGGACCCGGCAATCCAAACCCCAATCCCGACGTGATCGGCCAGAGCGATCCGATGCGCAGCGACGCCGGTGCGATCACGCTCGACAGCTCCTACAGCGGCAACTGGTTCGATCCCGGCCAGAGCGGCCACGGCTTCCTGCTCGAAGCCCTGCCGACGCCGCACTTCTTCTATGCGACCTGGTACGTGTTCGAGAATGGCCAGCCGTTGTTCCTGCAAGGCGTCGGCAATGCCCAGGGCAACACCATGGCGGTCGACATGTTCAGCACGACCTCGACGGCGTTCCCGGTCGGGGCGGGCGGGCCCATCACGGCGCCGTGGGGCCGCGTGACCTTGACGTTCACCAGTTCCGACGACGGCATGGCGAGCTGGCAACCCACCGCCGCCGGGTTCACCGCCGGTTCGATGAACCTTCGTCGCCTGACCCAGGCCGCGCTCGTCGAAGCCAACCGACCCGGCGCGACCAATGCGTGCCTGAGCGGCATCTGGTTCGACCCGAACAATTCGGGCTACGGCTTCGACCTAGAGTTCAGCGATGCGGACAACGGCCAACGCATTCTCGAAGCGTTCTGGTACACGTATCAGCCCGACGGCTCGCCCTTGTGGCTGAACGGCATCGGCTTTGCGTCCGGCAACACGATCGACATGGATCTGGTGCAACTGGTCGGCAGCGGCGCCAACTTCCCGCCCGCATTCGTGGCGGACTCGATCAGCTTGATGCCCTGGGGTCACGTCACGCTGCGCTACACCGGCACCAGCCGACTCGATGTCACCTACAGCTCGACCCTGCCCGGCTACGGCAACGGCACGCTGTCCAACCTCAAACCCCTGTCGGTACTCGCCGGGCGCGAGTGCGGCGGCTGAGCACCGGATGGATTGCAAATTTGGGGTTGTTAAGGCAATGTTGCCACCGCTGCAGAGCCGCCGTTCGGCGGCCGACGCGTTGAACCGACCTCGACCGGGGAACTCATTATGAGCCAGACTCTGAGATTCGCTATTTGTGCCGCACTCGCAGTGACCGCCGGGCCGGCTTTTGCGTTGACCGATTCGGAAACCAACGCAAGTATTCCGTTCAGCTTTTCGAGTCCCGGCGCGCGCAGCCTCGGCATGGGCGGCGCATTCATTGGTCTCGCCGACGACGCCACTGCTGCATACACCAATCCGGCCGGCCTGACTCAACCACGACAAACCGAAATCTCAGCCGAGGTGCGTCATTCGAGTTACAGCCTGCCGTTCGTCAATGGCGGCACCGCAGTCGCGGATTCGAACGGTTTCGATGCGAGCGGTCTCGATCACGGCAATGCAGACAGCTCGAAGAACAACCTCGCTTTCCTTTCCGTGTTGTTCCCGCACGATCGCTGGGCGATCGCAATGTATCGGCACGAAGTACTCAATTACCAATCCAATTTTTCGTCGCAGGGCGCAACCGTTTCGTTGCCGGCGCTGATATTGAATGACAGCGATGGCAATCCCTTCTGCGGTGCACCCGGTCAGGACGCCTGTCAGTTCAACCTGTTTCCATTCTCCGCCACCTCGTCATTGCGCATTATCAACTACGGTGTTTCGGCTGCGTGGAAAATTACCGACCGACTCTCGTTGGGCGCCGGCTTCTCATACTACGACTTCCACATCAAGACCAACGACACGCGATCGAATCTCGATTCGACTGGTGCGCCGAACGGAGTACCGGTCAACATGCAAGTTCAGAGCGCCAACGACAACGGCGTCGGCGAGAGCCTCGGTCTGCGCTATCAGTTGACCGACCAATGGAGCTTGGGCCTGGTCTATCGCCATTCGCCGACGTTCAGCTACAAGGCCATGAGCACCGTGTTCAACGATGACGGGACTTCGAGCGTTCCGGTCAGTCTTACCGGTGTCGACTTCAACGTGCCCGATTCGTTTGGTCTCGGCATGAGTTACCGGCCTACCGAAGCGCTGCTCATCGACCTCGATGTCAACCGGGTGCGCTATTCCGAACTCAGCAGCGGTATTCGTTCGCTGTTTCAGGTTCCGGCGGGGGATGGCACGCTGGTTCCGTACAACGATTCAAATCTTCGCGTCTCCGATGGCACCGAAGTCCATCTCGGCGCCGAGTACACATTCCTGACAACCCATCCGGTCAATCTGCGCGCAGGCATCTGGCACGACCCAGCGCATTCGCTTCGCTACATTGGAGCGCCCGGAGACGGCACCACTGGACAGTCGCAAGCCCAAGTGGCGTTGGCGACGCTGTTTTCGCAAGGCCGCGGCAGCCAGACCCA
>JBAVZT010000064.1:0-2808 GCA_049588955.1 Rhodanobacteraceae bacterium
CCGGTGATCAGGCTGGAAAGATCCAGCAGCGCGACGACAACGAACACGATGGTGAAATACGCCCACCATTTGCCTGTTCCGATCTTTCCGCCGGTACCAAGTACGCGATCCAGAACGATCGCAGCCAGCGCGGGACCGAATCCTGCGCCCGTGACCATTTTCCCCATGGTCCAGTTCGACCCGGCAATGAGCGGAACGGCAAACCATATCGGCCAGGTGATCCCGTAGCAGAGAACGACATAGGCCAGCACGGGATGCCTCTCGGCGAATCTCTTCAATGCCTTGACAGGAATACTCCTCTGCAAGCGACCGTCGGGTTTGGCGAATTGGTGTCAGGGACAATTCTCGGAGCCATGCGCCACAGCATCGTCACCACGCGGCCCCGTACATCAGCGCGCGCCGACCAACGCACCAATCCTTCGACCCACCTCCGTCAGAAATTATCTTCGACACCTTTTTTGTCTTATTTTCACAGCGCCATCCGACCATAAGCGACAAACGCCATGATGAGGCCAAGCGCGCCACTCATGATGATGGACATGGTCTCGCGGTACTTCACATGTACGCCGATGAACACGAGACTCTCGATCGCCAGAACCGTCGCAGAGACCACCGTCAGCGCGGGATGCGAGTGGAAGGCGCCAGGGGCGACGAGCCCGACCGCGCAGACGAGTTCGACCATGCCGAGGGCCATCCAGGCTTGCCGCGGTAACGCACCAAATGACGGAACGTCTTTGCTCACCTTGTCGAACAGGAATACTTTCATCACGCCCGACGCTCCGTACAGGAGCGCAGCAAAAACCTGCAGGACCCACAACAGAATATTCATCGCCCACGTTCCCCTGAAATCAGAATTGCCGCTGACACTTTTTCCGTGGTTGGGTGTTGCACTTGGAGTCTGAGTCTGAGCGCGCCCTTTTGTCCATGACCTTTTTTCACTACCCTGGACAAGCTCTACCCGCAGAGGCAGCGGACGAATGCCGAAGGGCGAAGACTGGTCACAGATCGAAGTCGAAGCTTGCGTTGCGGACTACTTGCGCATGCTGACGCTCGAGTTCAACGGATATCCGCCGCGCTTATCGACTGCCACGTGCTACCCGACACCGCAACAAGTGAACCTGACCGTTTAGGCTCTCAATCGGCAGGCAGCAGCCAGCTGCGCTGTTCTTCCGGATCGAGGACAAGCGTGAGATTTTTCAGAACTTGAAACCCGACATTGCCGATCGACGGGATGCCCTCGACAAAGAGGACTTCCGGATCGGTGAGCGCCAGCGGGCCGATATGCACAACGCCATTCAAGATTGCGGTGAAGGCGGCGTGCTTCCCCCCGATCATTCGGACGGGATCTGTGGCGACGAGCTGCCCCTTTAGTGGAACGCGACTCGCGTATTCGAGCGGCATGCTTAGCCCGTTCTTGGACCCGGTATCGAGGTGACAACCGAGCTTCACTCCAGCGAAATCCACCTCTGCATAAGGCAGGAAATGGCCGCTTTCCCCGCCGTAAGGAAGCGGCATGCCATGCGGTACCGATGCGGCCCCCTGTCCATTACGATCGCTCTGCTCTTGGCGAATTCAAAACGCACGAGACGCCCCGAGAACGCGTTCGGGCTGACGATCCCACCATACTCCGAAAGCCGGTCCGGCAAAGTCAGGGCCACGGCGCGGCCGTTTTCGATATCCGCACTGCCCAGATGTGCGGCGAAGATCGATGTCACCATGCCCGTCTGCGCTCTGGTCGCGCCCGGACTGCCAACTTGCACGTCGCCATCATTCGGCAAATTGAGCTCAGTCGCCACACTCTTGGGAATCACGGTAGTGCCGGCGCCGGTATCGAAAATGACCTTGGCTGACCGATTCGCCCCGAACCGCAGGATCGCTGTCGGGCGCAGACCGGAAACATCCAAAGCAATGGCCTGATCAGGCTTCGACGGGCGAGCACAGCTCGCGATAGCAACAAGCGACAAGATTCCGGCGGCAAGAACGTACTGGATCGGCGAGCGGTTGACCTTACCGCTTCTTGCGCTGATCGGGTCAATGCCTCCAATAACGGCCACCGTTGAAATTCCCCTGGCCGACGCGGATCGAAATGTCTATGCCCCCTGTGGGATGTTCGCAGCTGCCCAGCGCCTTGCTCCAGTTGATCGTGCCTGTCTGGTAATTGCCGCTGACGTGGTTGCCCGCGAGTACGCCCACACCCACGCTGCCGTGAACCTGGGGTTGGTTGTAGATGGAGTCGTCGCAGCCCCGGAGGTCAGCGCGATCGGCACGGACAGGGCGGGCGCCGCTGTCGCCGTAGTACACGCCGGGCTGCGGGGCGGGCGAGCTGGCTGACGGAGACGCGGTGGCTACCGGGGCGGTGGCTACTGTAGCTTTGGCAACCGGGGTGGAAAGCCCGGAGGACACCACGCTGGCGTCATGCGCGGGAGCGGGAGCGATCGACCTGCTTTCCGACGGCAGTGTCAGGGTCAGCGGCTTCGGTGGCGCCGTCTGCGCCCACGCTGAAGAAGCCAGCACGCAGGCTATGCCCGCGACAAGGCAACGCTTGATCTTCATACCGGCTCCTGACTGCCAGCAGCAATTGGACTGGCGGTCGCTTGGAGTGTGCCACCAAACGGAAGTTCAAGTTCGTTGGCGACCAAAAAAGACAGGCCGCAAGGCACGCTTCCAGCCCAACGAACAAATACCGTCAAACTCGATTGATTTCTCTTCTCACACAAAAATGGGGTCAGGGACAAGTTTCGAAGCAATGCGCCACAGCCATCGCCACCATGCGGCCTCCGCACCATCAACGCATCCCCCACCTACGCG
>JBAVZT010000065.1:0-1827 GCA_049588955.1 Rhodanobacteraceae bacterium
CACCGGTATTGGGTGCACGAGCACCCAAGGCTATGATCGGGCTATCCATTCCAAAGATATCTGTCCCGCAGCGAGCGCAGATGCCTGCGAACAGTCCCATCGGTGTTTCGCATCGGCGCGCGAGCGCGCGCGTTGCTGCGCGCCTTCGGAACTATCGGCACCGTACCTATGCGCGCTGCAAGCTCGGTCTTGATCCGGTGTATGCCACCATTGCCGACCAGCTCGGCTCCAGCGAACGTCCACTGCTTGATATCGGCTGCGGTCTCGGGCTGCTCGGGTTGTACCTGCGCGAACGCGGATTCAGCGGGGCTTATCGTGGACTCGATTCGGACGCGTCCAAGATCGCCGAAGCCGGGCGGGCCGCGCGCGGCCTCGCGGCATTCGAGGTCGAAGTCGCGAATGCGGCGCATGAGCTGCCGCCCTTCAAAGGCGATATCGCAGTGCTCGATATGCTGCATTACCTTGGCGCAACCGACCAGTCGCGCGTGCTGCGCGAATCGGCAACACGCGTATCCAGCGACGGCCGCCTGATCCTGCGCAATGTCGTGCGCGAACCGAATTGGCGCTTTCGCGCCACCGTGCTCGAAGAGCGCTTTGCCCGGGCCTTTCGCTGGACGCCCGGCGCGCTGCACTTCCCGACCCTCCCGGAAATCACCGCACCACTGCTCGGCGCAGGGTTCAACATCGAAGCGCGGCCGTTGTGGGGCCGCACTCCGTTCAACAGTTACCTGATCATCGCGTCGCGTTAGGGATCCTTGCGTTTGCGCGATCGACGCATGCGCGATTGCAACGCGACCCGTTTTCTTGCGATCCGACGTGCGCGATCGCGCCGCGTAGCTGCCGAGTTGTCGCCCGAGGCCGTGCGAAACTCGCAAAATCGCGCGTACGCCTCCAGTACCTGACGCAACCGGCGCACCAGCAGCTCAAGCATGATTGCGTCATCGAGCAGACCGATTACCTCGACATCGTCCGGAATGAGATCCTCCGGGTCGCTGAAATACACGAGCGTCTGGATGACATCGCTGCGTTCGGGGTTCGGCAATGCCCACTCGTCATCCTCGAGCATGCCGATCATGCGCTGGACCTGCGGCAGACGCTTGCGTACATAACTCGGTGCGTCACCGGCCAGCATGTGATCGAGCGCATACTTCGCGCCGTCAATCACGTCGATTTCGTCGGCGCAACGCGCGGCCTCGGCGGCGCGGGCAAGGGCCGACTGGAAGCGTTCGATATCGGCGGGTTCGAGTTCGAAGGTAATACGCATGGTCGGCAGAAATCGGGCGACGCGATCACGCACGGCCGGCTGCGGTTTGCGTGCATTTCGTACGCGCCCAATTGGTCCGGGAGGCGCACACAACCTGTCGCGACGTCTCGCGCGCGAACGCAGCCTAGCGCAGGGGCTGTTCATCGGAAAGTCTTTCGCGTAAGCTGCGCGCTCGTTGTCGCGTCGATCTCCGACTTCCCTTCGGTAACCCGCTGTCCACCATGGTGCGCAGCGGCCCTCGCCGTTCGGCCCCACGCGCAACATCGGAACGCCAGTCACGGTGATCGGCGCCCGCCAACAACCCACCTGCAGCGCGGTTCATCTGGGACGCTCCGGGTCACATTCTCAGGAGCACTCCGTCATGAGTTTCCATTCGCTCGGGCTTTCGCCCGCGCTGCTGCGCGCGCTTGCCGAGCAAGGCTACGACGCGCCCACGCCGATCCAGACTGCCGCGATTCCGGTCGTGCTCGACGGCCGCGATCTGCTTGCCGGCGCGCAGACCGGCACCGGCAAGACCGCCGCTTTCGCGCTTCCGTTGCTCGAACGCCTGCGCCCGAACGGGG
>JBAVZT010000066.1:0-3047 GCA_049588955.1 Rhodanobacteraceae bacterium
TCGTCGGAACGCGCGAACTCGAGTTCGCGCAGATAAGTCGGCGCGATGCCTGTCACGTACTTGCCGTCAAAGCAAGAGGCATCGAAATGGGTCAGCCGTTCATTGCCTTCGGCCACCGACAAAACCAGGTCAGGCAGATCCTGATATACGAGCCAGTCGGCACCGAGTATCTGCTCGATTTCGGTCTCGCTGCGCCCGTGTGCGACCAGTTCGGCACTCGATGGCATGTCGATACCGTAGACGTTCGGATAGCGCACCGGCGGAGCGGCGGACGCAAAATACACCTTGCGCGCGCCGGCATCGCGCGCCATCTGGATAATCTGTCGGGAGGTCGTACCGCGCACGATCGAGTCGTCGACCAGCAAAACCACCTTGTCGCGAAATTCGAGCGGAATCGGATTGAGCTTGCGGCGCACCGACTGCACGCGCTCGCTTTGTCCCGGCATGATGAAGGTGCGCCCGATGTAGCGGTTCTTGACGAAGCCGTCGCGCACCGGCACGCCGAGCGCCTGCGCCAGCGGCACGGCGGCGGTACGCGAGGTATCCGGAATCGGAATCACGGCGTCGATGTCGTGATCGGGTCTGAGGCGCAGGATCTTTTCGGCCAGCTTCTCGCCCATGCGCAGGCGCGCCTTGTACACCGAAACGTCCTCGATCATCGAATCGGGCCGCGCCAGATAGACGTACTCGAATATGCATGGCGCATGCACAGCCGGCGGCGCACACAGGCGCGCATGCAGTTCACCATCCATCGTCATCAGCACCGCTTCGCCGGGCGCAACATCGCGCAACAGGCGAAATCCGAGTATGTCGAGCGCGACCGATTCGGACGCGACCGCGTATTCCTTGCCCGCCTCGGTATCACGCTCGCCGAGTACCAGCGGCCGGATGCCATGCGGATCACGAAACGCAAGTACCCCGTAGCCGAGCAGCAGCGCGACCACCGCGTAGCCACCGACACAGCGCGCATGCAGCCCGGCGACCGCCTTGAAGATGTTGTCGGGCGACAACAACATGCGATCCTGAATCTGCAACTCGTGCGCCAGCACGTTGAGCAGGATCTCCGAATCCGAGTCGCTGTTGATGTGGCGACGATCGTCCTCGAAAATCTGTCGGTGCAGCGTGTCGGTGTTGATCAGGTTGCCGTTGTGCGCCAGCGCGATGCCATACGGGGAATTGACGTACAGCGGTTGCGCCTCGTTGGTTCCTTCCGACCCGGCCGTCGGATAGCGGCAGTGGCCGATTCCGACGCGACCGAGCAGCTTGAGCATGTCCTCGCGATGAAACACATCGCGTACCAGTCCGGGGCCGCGATGCATGTGCAAGCGGCTGCCGTCGACGGTAGCGATGCCGGCCGCATCCTGGCCGCGATGCTGGAGCACGGTCAGGCCGTCGTACAGGGCCGAGGCCACCTCCGACTTGCCCACGATTCCGATGATTCCGCACATATCGATCGACCGCTTTCAGTTGGACGATGAAGGTACCGGGGACGCCTGTGGTGCTGTAACCGACGACTGATTTGGCTCCGACCGGTTCCATCCGACGGGTTCGAGGTATCTGGCTACGTCAGCCGGCAAACGGGCACCGAGCCATCGCGCACCATCCTCGAAACGCGGCAGCAAACGCGACTGATGCCACCATGGATCGCGCCGGAACGGCGTGAATCCAATGATGAATACCACGAGCGTCACCAACGCAAGGCCGCGGACCAATCCGAACACCATACCGAGCAGACGGTCACTGCCGGACAAACCGCTGCCGGCGATGAGCTTGCGCAGCAGGAAGCCGACGATCGCCCCGGCGATCAGCACCGTGACGAAACAAATCGCATAACCGAGCAATATCCGTACTGAAGGCACCGATATGCTGGCGGAAAAATGGTCCGCAAGGGTGGGTCCGAAGGTCCAGGCCAACCAGAACGCCAGCACCCAGCACGCCAGCGCCAGCACCTCTCCCACGAATCCCCGCAGCAACCCCATCAGCACCGACAACAGCAATACAGCCACGATGGTGTAGTCCGCCCAGTTCATCGCCGCCAATGATCGGTGACGCCCGCAACCTGCGCGTCGTGCCTCATCGTTGAACGACGATAATGCCGTTGATCTTGAGCTTGTCCTTGATGCGTGCGCGCAGCTTGTCCGCATCCGCCCGCGAGAGTTCGGGACCGGCCCGCACCCGCCAGAGCGTCTTGCCTTCGCTCTTCACCTGGTCCACGAACCCGGCGAAATCCGAGTTGCGCAAGCGATCGCGCAACTTGTTGGCCTCCTCGGCCGTCCCGAACGCACCGAGCTGGACCGCCCAGCCACCGGCGCGTTTCGCCGGCAATGCGCCTTTGGGTGCATCGGCCTTGGCATCGGCGGCCAGTTCGACGACGCTGCTCGGCACCGACGGCTTGAGTTTCCGGATGCGCAAGCGCGCTGCCTCGGCAGCGGCGCGATCGTCGTACGGACCAACGCGCACGCGCTCGGCGCTCTTTCCATCGTAGGAGCTGGATTCGGCGAACGCCGGGAATCCGCCGCGCTTGATGACCGCCACCAGGTCCTTCGCGTTGCCGGGTTCGGCGTAAACGCCGAGATGAACGTAAAAGTGCGTGTCGGCCGCCTGACCGGGCGCCGCTTGCGCCGACTTTTCCGAGGCGCTGCCGGCTGGCAACTTGTCGGTCGCCTGGGTCTCACCAGCCGCATCGGGTCGCACGACGGTGACCTTGTCGTGCGCAACTGGTGGAGCCGTCTGTCGCATAGCCGCCGCGGCCTCGGTTGCTGTCGACGGAGATCGGGCAGGATGCTCCGCCTTGGTCGCCGCGCCATCGTCAACCGGCAGCACACGCGTCTGGAACTCTTTGTCCGGCGCCGGCGGAATCCTGAGGTTCAGCGTTTCCGATTGCGGCCTCGGTTTCGAACCGGACAGGAACATTGGCACGAAGATGATGGCCAGGGCGATCAGCACGACCGCACCGAGCAGGCGTTGTTTCAGTGACGAATCCATGATCGATACACCCGGAAAACGATTCGATTATACGCGCCCTGGTTTGCGGGTTTGAATGTGTG
>JBAVZT010000067.1:0-6537 GCA_049588955.1 Rhodanobacteraceae bacterium
GCCCCGAGCAACGCGAGGGGAGAGTCTCATGGATGAGACGAACAAATGCGCCGGACGGGAACTGCCCAACGCCGGTAGCGGTAATCTGCGGAGAGGTGGCAGAGTGGTCGAATGCGCCGGATTCGAAATCCGGTGTACGGTTCTTCCGTACCGTGGGTTCGAATCCCACCCTCTCCGCCAGAAATGCAGACGGCCCTTTCGGGGCCGTTTGCATTTCCAGAGGGTGGGGTTCGAACCCACGGAAAGAGGAATGGGGGTTCGACAAAATCGCGGGGAGCGATTTTGGACAGCCGCAGGCTGGCCCCGAAGCGCGCAGCGCGCAGCGCGCAGCGCGCAGGGGCAGATTACGCGACGCGGCGTTTTTACTTCTCGCATCGGCAACGCGCGCATAATGGGCACCCGCAACGCCGACCGACCCCATGAAAGATCGTGTATCGCTGTTCAATCTGCGGTTCAGCGATGGCCGCACGATCGGCCCCGAAGCGCTGCGTCGTCTTTGGTCCGAAGCGTGCGGCAGCCGGGACGTGGCGGTGAGCCGCACGACTTTCGAGTCGGCCGGTCGCCCCGGCCACCGGATCTACACCTTGTCGGGTCCGCGCAGCATGGCCGGGCTCGATGCGGTCGAACTGCGCCTGCGCACGCTGATGCGCGACCGGGTCGCCGGTTCGGTGGTGAAACTGACGCGACTGGCCTGACTTGCTGTCTGTAGCGCTTGTCCCTTCGCAAACCGGGACGTCGGGCCACCACTGAGCGCCACTGGCGCGCGGCGCCGGATCGAATACGTCGGAAACGTCTTACACGCGCGGCCAGGGATTTCCCGCACGCGCGCGTACCCATCGGAGGTTGCAACCGGGGCGCCACGGCCGGAAACTGGCGCTGAAACAGGGGAGGGGAGAGCAGCATGATCCGCATCGTTCTGGTCGACGACCACGAACTGGTTCGCACCGGTTTCCGCATGATTCTTGCACAGCAGCCCGACATCGACCTGCTCGGCGAAGCGGACAACGGCGCGGCGGGTCTCGCCCTGATCCGCAAGGAACAACCGGATGTGGCGCTGGTGGACGTGCAGATGCCGCAACTGAGCGGGATCGAACTCACCGCTCGCGTGCGCAAGCTGAAATTGCCGACGCGCATCATCATCCTGTCGATGTTGAACGAGGCACCGTTTCCGCGCCGGCTGCTCGAAGCCGGTGCGAGCGGCTACCTGACCAAGGGCTGCGCGGCGGACGAACTGGTGCGCGCCGTGCGCCAGGTCGCCGACGGCCGCCGTTACCTGTCGCCGGATGTCGCCGAACGGCTCGCGCTCAGTGCGCTCGACGGAGGCGATGCCTCGCCGTTCGAGTCGTTGTCCACGCGCGAGCTCGATGTCGCGATGATGCTGGCGCAGGGGCAGGACATGCAGCATATCGCCGGTCAGCTGAGCCTGAGCCCGAAAACCGTCGCGACCTACAAGTATCGGCTGTTCGACAAGCTCAACATCGACAATACCGTCGCGCTCGCGCATCTCGCGCACGTGCATGGCCTGCTTGAAACGCATGCGGAGACGCCGCGCAGATAGCGGCATGCGATTCGCGTGCGGGTCGGCGTCGCACGCCCTGAATTCAGGTTCGGCTTTGTACGATCGGCCGCATGATGGCGAAACGCGTTGGCACACGCCCGGCTGCGCAATGGATATGGGTAGCCGCATTCGGCATTGCGATGCTGTATGTCGGCAGTACCATCCTGACGCCCTTGTATCCGATCTATCAGCACGAATTCGGATTTTCCGAACTTGTCGTCACCGAGATCTACGCGATCTACGTGGTCGGAAATCTCGCCGTTTTGTTCCTGTTCGGCCGTCTGTCGGATCAGATCGGTCGTCGGCCGACCACGCTTGCAGCGATGGCGGTCACGATCGTCAGTGCGCTGGCGTTCCTGTCCGCGACCGGAACCGCATGGCTGTTTCCCGCCCGTGTCCTCAACGGGTTCGGCGCAGGTCTCGGCGCCGGCGCGCTGACGGCGTGGATCGCCGAGCTCGAGCCGGGTCAGAACCGGGCGCGCGCGGCCGTGGTCGCCAGTTCGGCCAATCTCGCGGGGCTTGCATTCGGCGGTCTCATGTCCGGGCTGCTCGCGGCGTTCGCGCCGTGGCCGTTGCGCTCGAGCTACGTGGTATTTCTCGGCATGCTCGCGATTCTGATGGCCGTCACCTGGTTCGTGCCCGAAACCGTCGACAGGCCGGTGCGCCATGTGCGCGAGCTGTCGTTGCGCCCGCGCATCGGTGTGCCGCGCGGCGTTCGTCTTGCCTTCGTGGCACCAGCCGCGGTCGCATTCGCCGCATTTGCGCTGGGCGGATTCTACGCCGCACTCGCTCCCGATCTGCTTGCCCGAAGTCTGCATCAGACCGCTCATGTCGTCGTCGGCGGCATCGTCGCGCTGTTCTTCGGGACCGCATCGCTGACCGCCGTCGTCACGCGCACGCTGAAAAGCCGCTCGGCCATCCTGGCAGCACTCGGCCTGCTGTGGCTCGGACTTGGTCTGCTGGTGCTCTCCGAGGCCGTGCATTCGATGGCGACGTTCGTCCTCGCGACAATGGCGACCGGCGGCGCCATGGCGCTCGGCTATCGCGGCAGCCTGCAGATCATCAACCGGATTGCTCCGGAAGCGCAGCGCGCCGAAGTGGTCTCGAGTTATCTCCTGGTCTGCTACAGCGCCAACGCGCTGTCCGCGATTGGCGTTGGTCTGCTGTCGCTCGCGATGAGCGCGACCAACGCGCATCGCGTGCTCGCCATCGTGCTCGTGCTGCTCGCGTCGAGCGCGTGTGCCATCGGCCTGCGCTACGCGCAGCAAGCCACGACCAAGTCACCCGGCCTCGCTCCGGAAGCAGGCTGAATCCTCGCCTCTGGCACACACCGGTCGCACGAAACCCAACGCGCCTTGATTCGCGAGTCTCGATCGGCTGCGCAATTCCTGCGACAGCCTGCGTGCAGGCACGGCAGGCTAGCGTGCAGATCATTTGCCGGTGAACCCTTGAAATCTTGCAGCGCATGAACAAACCGATTCGCATCCCGATGCACGTTGTCGAGAATCGCGCAGGCGACGGCACGCCGCGCGAATTACGATGATGCGCGCATTTTCCGATCCTCCGAGGCACGGCCCCTATGCCACGTTTCCATGCCCGTACCGTAATCGACAAGATCTTCGCGATCGGCATCGCGATCAAGGCGATCGACGGATTCATCGAACTCATCGGTGGTGCAAGCCTGCTGTTCCTGAGTCCCGAACGTTTGCAGAGATGGGCAAACCTCATTTTCGCGCCCGAACTCGAGGCAGACCCGCATGATTTCATCGCGACCCACGCGCTGCGCTGGGCCGCCCATTTCGACACCGGCGCCATGGTGTTCGCCGCGGTCTATCTGCTCGCGCACGGCATCGCGAAACTCGTGGTCGTGATCGAGATCCTGCGTGGGCGTCTGTGGGCCTATCCCGGCCTTATCATGCTGAGCGCAGGGTTCGTCTGCTACCAGAGTTGGCGCATGTGGAGGGAAGGTCCTTCGATCGGCCTTGCCATCCTGACCGTGTTCGATCTCGGCATCATCGCGCTCACCACCATCGAGTACCGCAAACACCGCGCCCGCCGCGCTTGATGACGGCTCTTTGCGTCACGCCGGAAGGCGGCGAGGAATAGCGAGGATCAGCGCGCAACAAGACGGAGCCCGACCCCCGGCTCGGTGATGATCCAGCGCGGTGCGGTTGCATCGTCGCCGAGTTTCTGGCGCAGTTTCGCGACGAGGATGCGCAGGTAGTGCGTGTCCTGCTGGTGCGTCGGGCCCCATATTTCACGCAACAGCTGCGGCTGTGTCACGACGCGACCGGCGTGACGAACCAGCAGTGCGAGCAGCGCATATTCCTTGCGCGAGAGGGCGATCGCCATGCCATCGAGGCTCACTTCGCGAGACGCAAGATCGACGCGGAGGTGCCCGTCGTCGTACACGGGCGATACATCCGCTGGGACAGCGTGCGCGCGCAGCAGCGCGCGCACACGCGCCATCAGCTCCTGCACACCGAACGGCTTGGTGACGTAATCGTTGGCTCCCGCATCGAGCGCCGCGACCTTTTCCGCTTCGTGGGCGCGCACGGTCAAGACGATGACCGGCACCTGCGACCACTCGCGCAGATCCTCCAGCACGGCTTGTCCCGTGCAATCGGGCAAGCCGAGGTCGAGGATGACGAGGTCGGCGCCTTCGGTCGCGAGCAACTCCAGGCCCGTGCGACCGCTCTCCGCCATGGCGATGCGATATCCCTGCGCCCGCAGGCCGATCTCGAGGAACTTGCGGATCTGCGGCTCGTCGTCAATGACGAGGATTCGCGCAGGTTGCGTCCGTGAAGAAACGCTGGACTCATCGTTCACGCGTCGTCTCCGCCGGAATCGGGGATCTGCAGCGGCAGCGTGATGCGGATCGTGGTGCCGCTACCGCTTTCGACGCCGAGCGCTTCCACGGTGCCGCCATGCGCGCCAACCATGCCGCTGCAGATCGCGAGCCCGAGACCGGTTCCGCTGCGTGCCGGATCGTTCCGTTCGATGCTGTAGAACTTCTCGAAGATATGCCGGCGCTCGCTTTCGGGAATGCCCGGACCGCGATCGCTGATATCGATGCAGATGCTATCTGCGACTCGCCTGGCGTCGATTCGTATCGGTTCCCCGGCGGGCGAGAACTTCGCGGCGTTCTCGATCACGTTGAACAGCGCCTGTTCCATCAACGCCGGGTGCACCCAGACCGGACCGATGTCGCCCGCGATCGTGACCGTGAATCGCGTGCCTGGTCGATAGCGTTGCAACCGTCCGATCGCGGATCCGACCAGCTCGTCCACGCCGATCCAGTCGCGGTTGATCGCAAGTTCGCCGTGGCCGAGCCGCGTCATGTCGAGCAGGTTCTGGATGTAACGGTCGAGCCGCAGCCCTTCTTCGAGCACCGTATCGAGCAGGCCATCGCGATCGGTATCGCCCAGGTTTTTTCCGTAGGTCTTGAGACTCTCCGCCGCGCCGAGCATGCCGGCCAGCGGCGTGCGCAGATCGTGCGATACCGACGACAGCAGGGCATTGCGCAACTGTTCGGTTTCGTTGGCTACGCGCGCCGACTGCAAATCCGCAACCAGACGCGTGCGCAGCAATGCCTGCGCGACATCGTCCACCATGGACAGGATCACTTGGCGCTGTCCTTCGTCGGAGTCGATCGCCCCACGCGGCAAACGAATGACGCCAAGGCACGCATGCGGCGTACCGAGCGGCAGCGCCAACCACCCGCTTTCTTCCGCGGACTCGATTCGTGGCAGGCCGGTAGGGTCGAACGGACGGGTCGGTCGCGTCGTTGCGTTGCCCGCGTCCGCTGCGTGCTCCCGAATCTGCACGAGCACGCCGGCGTCGAGATTGCGGTGAAAAAAATCGAGCGCGGCATGCAGCACATCCTCTTCATTGGCGGCGGTGGCCAGGCGCTGCCCCAACTCCTGGCGCATGAGCGCCTGCTGATTCGACCGACGCAGTGCATGCACCTGCATCGCAAGGTGCGCGGCGAGGCGGCCGGCCAACAACGCCGCGGCGAGGAACAGCAGGATCGTTGCCACGCCCGGGCCGGCGCTGATGTAGAACGTGTAGCGCGGCTCGATGAAGAAGAAGTTGTAGCCGAGAAAGCACAGCACGGCCGTAACCACCGCCGGCCCGGTGGACGAGCGCGCGGCCACCGCCAGCACGGCGAGCATGAACACCGGAGACAGGTCGTCGAGTCCGAAAGCGCGTTGCGCCAATGCCGCGACGATGACGGCTGCGCCGGCTCCGGCCAACGCCAGTGCATAGCCGAGCAGGTTGCGATGTTCGAGACGCATGCGCGAGCGGGAGCGAGTCTTTGGCACGAAGACAACCCCGGGTTCCGATTCCGTGTCGCCATTGTGTCAGGTGGCGCCGCTCGCAACGTCCCTTGCGCCTCGAAATCGCAAGATTTTACGAAGAGTTTACGCGCGCGCGGCGTCGCGTGGATTCCGCTTTTACGGTGTGCCGAGGGAGACTTCCAGCCTCATCGGAGGTACGCGAATGCAAAGCCCGGTCATCGCCATCGGCGAACCCGCCAAAGACACGCATCACACCGGCCTCGGCGCCTTGATGCTGGGCGCAACCGGCGTCGTGTACGGCGACATCGGCACGAGTCCCCTTTACACGATCAGGGAGGCATTTTCTGCACACTACGGACTGATTCCCGACCAGGCCACGGTGCTCGGCATTCTTTCCCTTGTCTTCTGGTCGCTCATGATCGTGATCACGGTGAAGTACGTCGCAATCGTGATGCGCGTCGACAACGAAGGCGAGGGCGGCATCATTGCACTGACGGCGCTCGCGCAACGCACGCAGGTCGGTGCGCGCAAGGCGCTCTATCTGATCGGCATCCTCGGCGTGTTCGGCGCCGCATTGTTTTTCGGCGACGGCGTGCTGACTCCCGCGATCTCGGTACTTTCGGCCGTGGAGGGACTCGAAGTGGCGACACCGACACTCGTCACATGGGTCTTGCCGGT
>JBAVZT010000068.1:0-4215 GCA_049588955.1 Rhodanobacteraceae bacterium
CCGCACAAATAACGATCACCCACGCGACGCGGCTGGCACTCGCTCTCCAGATGGGCCGGACAGTTGCCGTGGCCGTCGGGCCCGAACGGGCAGGCGTCACCATAAGCGGCCCATCCGCAAATCCAGCGCTGATTGGGCCGCTCGTACGGGCTGTCGCGATGGCCGGTCTTCTGTACGCTCACGACAAGCCTCGCGCAAACGCGTGCACGAGCAGGACGTGCACGAGCACCAGCACCAGCAACGCGCACGTTGCAGGAATGTGCACGAACAGCCAGAGCTTCAACGCGCCCTGCAGTGCGCGGTGATAGTCGAGCGCGTCCTTGGTTGCAATGATCTCGTCCAGTTGCCGCGCAAGGCCGCGCTCGCGCGCGTCAAGATAGCGGTCCAGCGAACGCAACTCGGCGCGCAACCGATGGCAGCGCCGGCTCGACTGCAGCAAGTGCGAAATCATGCCCTGCGGTCTCGCGAGAAACGCGCTTGCGCTGCGTCGGTAGAACTCCGGCAGCGTGGTGGCATGGCTTTCGCGCGCCGCTTCCACCATGAGCGCCTCGGCTTCCTCGTTGAGCTGACGATAGAACATCGGAATGCGCTCGAAGATCACTTCCTCGCCGCGCACCGTCAGTGATGCCGGGGCGAAACGCGACAGGGCAATTCCCACCAGCCCGCTCAGCGCCACCAGCACGAACATGCCGGCGAGCAGGAACCCCGAAGTGCTTTGCGGCCAACGCCAACCGAGATGGATCAGGAACAGGAACAGGGTCAGCAAGCCGAGATAGACATGCCATTGCAGCCAGGTCGAGGCGCGCAACAGCGGCGGATACGGCAGTTTCTTGCGTCGGTTGAACAGCGCCAGCGCGGCAACCAGTGCAAGCAGCAGCCAGCCGGACACGAAAGCTATGTCACGCAGTGCGAGCGTGCGTGAACCGAGCCACAGTGCGAGTAGCGCCGCCGCAAGCAGCGTCAGCAATACCGCGCGCCAGCGGCGTCGGCGCAACGTGGTCAACGTTCGAGCCATGCCGCGAGGTGCTGCTTGTCGCGCATGTCGATGCGTATCAGCGCATCGTGCGGGCAGGCGCGCTCACAGGCCGGTCCGCCGGCGTGTGAGACGCACAGGTCGCATTTGGTCGCCTTCACGATCGGTTCCCCGCGCTGCGCATCCATCATGATGGCGTCCCCGCGTGTCGAATCGCGCAGGGCGACCATGCGTATGTTGTCGTACGGGCAACTGTTGGCACAGGTTCCGCAGCCGACGCAGGTGCGATCGTTTATCACCACTTCGCCGCGGATCGGATCACGGTGTATGGCACCGGTGGGACATCCGATCATGCACACCGGATCCATGCAGTGCATGCACGCATTGGCAACCATGTAGTGATCGTGAATACGCCCGTGGCGCACGAAGCGCGGGTTGTTGTCGTGGCCGGCGGCGCAGGCGCGCACGCAATCATCGCAGCGCACGCAGCGATCCATGTCGATCACCATGGTCGCGGTGCCGTTGATGAAGCGGTTTTCGACCAGAAACTCGATGAACGAGGTCTCGATCTCGCCGCCGGCGCGTTCCATGGATTCGCCGTCGGCCGGCAACACCGGAATTGCCGATGCAGGAAGCGTCGGCAAAATCAGTTCCTCGAAGCTGCGCGTCGGCACGCGTACGATGTCGACATACCCTATCGCGCGCAGGCTGTAGCTGAGCGCCATCTGGTTCTCGCTGCTGGCGTTATGCGCGAGCTCGGCCAATCCGTACACGTCGCCGCGGCTCAAATAGCTGACCGTGCGCTCCCCGTTGCCGTGCCGGCGCGACAGGCGCGCAAAGCCGGCACGTATCATGATGAGCCCGTTCGGATAGTGTCCCTGCTCGGCGATCAGCGGCTCGTCGGCAAGGCTGAGGCCGGTTCCCTTGTCGCGCATGCTCCGGTAGCTGCCGTACCAGTCGAACGTCCCGAAGGTCTCGAACTCGGCGGTGCGCGCGATTTGGCGCGTCTGATCCTCACTCAGCCCCGAGAGCAGCGGAGCGCTTGCCATCATTGCGGCAAGACCGCGTTCGCGGTAAATCCGGTCAACCCAGTCACGCAGTGCCGTGTCGTATTTGCGCAAGTCACGCAGACCCTGCCAGCGGATCTCGAGCAAGGCACAGTCGCCGTCGGCCACCACGGTCGTTGCACGGGGAATTCGCCCAAGCGCGGCAAGCTCGCCAAACAGTTCAAACGTGCCGGCGCCGCTGTTGCCGACCAGCACCGCACTGCGTGTCGCCGCAAGCTTGTCCGCCGATACGCGCGTGGTGGCGACGGCGGCGGTCGGTGAAGCCACCGCCAACGGTCGCTGACCATCGGCGGCGTCGGCGCTCGATTGCATTTGCGGATAGCGCCGCGAATCACGGCTTTCGGGGGAAATGGGATTGCTCAAGAGGCGCCGCAGCGACTGCAACGGGCTCAATCTTTGCGCCTTTTGCCGACCGATCTCGACCGGATCGAGTCCTTCAAGGATGACACGTACCTTGCCGGCCAGAATCAGAAAGGCGGAATGGCCGTAGTCGCCTTCGCGCACAATCACTTCGCCATCGCGAAACGTGCGCAGTCGCGTGTCGTTCTGGAGGATGCCGTTCAACGGCAGACCTGCCGGGAAGCGCGTCGCATCCATCGAGCGAAACGGTTCAACGCGTCTCAGGCGATCGACGCTGGCCTGGGTCATGACGCCGGGCGCTTCGCCCTCAGCGACCTCTGCCGCAAACGGCACATCCCAGCGCTTGGGTTTTTCCATCCCGACAGCTTCGGTCATGCCGGCACCGGCCATGCCCGACAGCTGTCGGATTGAAGATGCTGCGGGTCAGCGACGGACCTCATTGGGTGAACGCGGTGCCTTTCATCTTGGTCGGAATCTTGCTGTCGAGCGCTGCAAAACCACCGGCCTTGCCCTGAATGCCCTTTGCCGCCTTGCCCAGCGCGTCGGCCATCGCCGAGGTGACCTTGGTGTCCGCTGTGACCTTGGCAGGAATGGCCTTGAACGCGGCGCCGAGTTTCGCATCGCCGGCCGCGGCAACAACCGGAGCCGCCTTTTCGCGCGCGCGATTGACGCGATCCACCATTGCGGTCTGGAACTTGCCTCCCTTGTCCTTGACGCTGGCGAGATTGCGCAGACTCACCTCGAGATCGACCAGCGCGCCGACAGCGTACAGGCGACGCAGTTCCTCCTTGGTGGCCGCCCGATTGGTGGGATTGTCCGGCGCTCCGGCCGAGGTGGCGAAATTGTGCCGGATTTCCCCTTGCGACCAGCTGACCAGATCAAAATCGCTGCCGGCCTTGTGGCCGCCGACGTTGACCAGTTTCTCGTTGGGTACGGTGTGGCAGCTGAAGCAGTTGGTGGCGATGCCGTAGATCATGTCCGACGTGATCATTCCCTTGGCGATAGCCGGGTCGAGCCGCGCCTTGAGCTGCGCCGGCGTTTCCTTCTTGCGTCCTTCACCCCATTTGACCGCCTTCGCCGAGGCAACGCCGCCGGCCTTGCTGTGAATGTTGAGCCAGTCGCGTGCCGCGCCGTGGCAGGATTCGCAGGACACGCCCCAAGTCGGTCGCACCTTGCCGCTCTTGATTACCGACGTGTAGTGGCAATTGAGGCAGGTATCGGAGCGCTTCATCGACTTGATGCCCATCGCCGCAAGGATCTTTTTTGCCTCCGGCGTGCGATGCAGTTCCTTGAAGGAACTGAAATGATGCGTATGCGTCCACGCCTTGGTTTCAAGATCGTGGCAGTTGGAGCAGGTGTCCTTGTCGGTTCCCGTCGGGCCGACGATCTTGGCCGCGATCTTGGCGGCGGCAGCGGTGGAGTCGTCCTGCGCGTGCGCGGTGGTTGCGAACAGGTTCAGGGCCAAGGTCAGCGCGAGCGCCAAGGGAGCTGCGAATTTCATGGACGATCTCCTCGGATTGATGGGGGATGATGCCGCTCAGGCGTTCAATTCGAGCGGCGACGTTGGTTGACACACACACACCAGACAGGTGCCCTGCTCGTATTCGAATGCCGGTTCCGACGTGTACTTCACGTCGCCGGTGCGGATCGCGGTCTGGCAGGTGCCGCAATTGCCCTGCTCGCAACCGGAGTCTATGGCGATGCCGTTGGCACGAGCCAAGTCCAGCAAGGTGCCGGCGGCTGGGGACCATGACAGCTTGCGGCCGGACTTGCTGAAGCTGACTTCGATTCCGGGTTCGTCGGACACTGCTGCAG
>JBAVZT010000069.1:0-6929 GCA_049588955.1 Rhodanobacteraceae bacterium
GCCGAAACGCACCAGCACCGCGCGTTCGCCGAGTGCCTCGACCAGCGGCGCGTCCGCCGAAGCGCACATTATTCGGCGACGTCGATGCTGTTGCGCAGCGCGGCGCGCAATGCGGCGATGCGCTGGCGCCGCGATTGCGCCGTATACGGCTTGCGTTTGCCGTATCCCCAGACCGGCTGCGGCCATGCCGCGTCGTTGCTGAAGCGCGCGACGACATGCACGTGCAACTGGGTGACCACGTTGCCGAGTGCAGCGATGTTCAATTTTTCCGGCTGAACCATGTCCTCCAGAGCGCGTCCGACCGCGACTACTTCGGCCAGCAGACTGCTCTGGTCGGATGCGTCAAGGTCGATGAGTTCCCTCGCGCCGGCAATGCGGGGCACCAGGATCAGCCACGGAAAGCGCGCATCGTCCATGAGCAATACGCGCGACAGCGCCATCTCGCCGATGGCTTCGGTGTCGGCGGCGAGGCGCGGGGCGATCTGGAAGTTCAACGCGCGCTGTCCGGCGTCGATCGCCCATCGGTCGCCGCGGCGGCCAGATTGCGCTCGAAGAATGCAAGCGTGCGTTCGAGCGCGAGTCGGGCGCTGTCCGGCTCCCACGCGTCGCCGACATCGCGATTGAAGGCATGGCCCGCTTTCGGATACGTGAATACCTCGCATTCGGGATAGGCCTTTCGGTGTTGCTCGATCGCCTCCGCTGAAATCGAGCGATCGCGTTCACCGAAGTGAAACTGCACGGGCGCGCGCAGCGGCTCGTCGAGAAAATCCAGGTCGCGCCCGCCGTAGTAGCTCACCGCCGGCAGACCAAGCCGCGTTGCGGCGAGCAAGGCCACGGTTCCGCCCCAGCAATAGCCGACGCAGCCGATACGCCCGGCCGAAGCGATCGCTTCGGCCGCGCTTGCGACGTCCTCGATCGCCCGCTCCAGGCCGATTTCCCGCACCAGCGCGATGCCTTTTTTTTTCGACGCTTCGTCGTAATCGAGTTCGAGCCCGTTTTCGACGTGGTCGAAAAGTGCCGGCGCGATGGCCGTATAGCCATGCGAGGCAAAGCCGTCCGCGACGCGGCGCATGTGTGCATTGATGCCGAAAATTTCCTGCACCACAACGATGCCGCCGCGCGGTGCATGCGCGGGCTCGGCAAGATAAGCGCCGATGCATTGCATGTTGCTGGTGGCCAGATTGATCATCGTGCCCATGCCGTGCGCTCCGTCGTGATGTTCGTGCCGAATTCGCAGCGTAATCCCGGCGGCGCGGCTGTCAACCTGCATGTGGAAACGTTCGCGCCGGGAACTTTTCGCGTCGATTGCGGTATCTTTCGCGGCACCCGCGGGAATTTCGGGCGTCAAGGCGCCTCGTTTCCGGGCACGCTGCGCGCAGGTCTTTCGGTCGCCAATCGCACGCCGCCCAGCGGGTCCTGCTGATATTTCGTCCCCGCCGTTGCTCCCGGCGACGGCCCGAAAGGGTGGTCATGCAATGATAGAAGCACGCCAATTGACCAAACGCTACGGCGATCTCGTCGCCGTGGATGACATCAGTTTCAAGGTCGAGCCGGGGCAGGTGCTCGGCTTTCTCGGCCCCAACGGCGCCGGCAAGTCCACCACGATGAAAATCCTGTCGGGATTTCTCGCGCCGACATCGGGATCGGCCAGCGTGTGCGGATTCGATGTCGACGAGCACGCACTGGATGTCAAGCGTGTGCTGGGTTATTTGCCGGAAGGCGCGCCGAGCTACGGCGAGATGAGCGTTTACGAGTTCCTGCAGTTCGTCGCCGACGTGCGCGAACTCGAGGGCACCGCGCGCAAACGCGGTCTCGACGACGTCATCGGCCGGCTGCATCTGGAGCCGGTTCTCGGACAGGCGATCGAGACGCTGTCGAAAGGCTTCAAGCGCCGCGTCGGCCTGGCCCAGGCGATCGTGCACGATCCGAAGGCACTGATACTCGACGAGCCGACCGACGGCCTCGATCCAAACCAGAAACACGAAGTGCGCGCGCTGATCAATGCAATGGCGCGCGACAAGACCATCATCGTATCGACCCATCAGCTCGAGGAAGTGCATGCGGTATGCACACGCGCGATGATCATCGCCGGAGGCCGTCTGCTGGCGGATGCGACGCCGGCGGAACTCGAAGCGCGTTCGCGCTATTACCAGGCCGTTTCACTGAGTGCGACCAATCCCGCCGCGGCGCGCGCGGCGCTGGCACGCGTCGCCGATGTAGCCGCGGTCGAGGTGGACGAACAGGACGGCCGCATCACGGCTTTCCCGAAATCCGGTCGGCCGATTTTTGCGGCGGTCAACGCGGCGCTGACCGAGCAGGGGGTCGAAGTGCGCGAAATGGCGCTCGAAGGCGGGCGACTCGATGAGGTTTTCCGCTCCATCACCCAGCCGGACACGGCCAAGGAGGCGCGTGCATGAGTGCCGTCGCAACGATCTTCCGGCGCGAACTGCGCAGCTATTTCACGACACCCGTGGCTTACGTGTTCATCGTGATTTTCCTGGTACTGTCGGGCGCCTTCACGTTCTATCTCGGCAATTTCTACGAGCGCGGCCAGGCCGATCTGCAGCCGTTCTTCAATTTTCACCCCTGGTTGTACCTGTTCCTGGTACCTGCGGTGTCGATGCGGTTGTGGGCCGAGGAACGCAAGAGCGGCACGATCGAGCTGCTGCTGACGCTGCCGGTCACGATGTGGCAGGCGGTGTTCGGCAAGTTTCTGGCGGCGTGGGCATTCATCGGGATTGCGCTGGCTCTGACGTTTCCGATCTGGATCACGGTCAACTATCTCGGCTCGCCCGACAATGGCGTGATCTTCGCGAGCTATGTCGGCTCGCTGCTGATGGCCGGGGCGTTTCTCGCAATCGGCTCGTGCATTTCCGCGGCCACGCGCAATCAGGTCATCGCGTTCATTCTGACCGTCGTCGTGTGCTTCCTGTTGTTGCTGGCGGGCTTTCCGCTGGTGCTCGATTTCTTCAGCGCATGGGCGCCGCAGGGTCTGGTGGACGCGATTGCAGGATTGAGTTTTCTGACCCACTTCGCATCGATCGGCAAGGGCGTGATCGACCTGCGTGACCTGATTTATTTCCTGTTGATGATCGGCTTCTGGCTGTACGCGAACGCGGTCGTTGTCGACATGAAGAAAGGCGCCTGAAGGAGGAGCACCGATGAAAATGAATCGCAAGGCTCTGTCCGGTACCGCGCTGATCATTCTGGCGATCCTGTTCGTGGCGCTGATGATCGTGGTGAATACGCTGTTCCGCGGCGCGCGCATCGATTTGACCCAGAATCACATCTACACCCTGTCCGATGGCACCCGGCACATCGTCGACTCGCTGGATGAGCCGATTCACCTGTACCTGTTCTACAGCGACCAGGGCACCCGGGATCTGCCGCAGTTGCGCACCTACTACACCCGCGTTCACGAGATGCTCGACGAGATCGTGGCTCGCTCGAACGGCAAGATCACGCTGGAGACGATCGATCCACTGCCGTTCTCGGAAGACGAGGACCGTGCGACCAGCATGGGTCTGCAATCGGTGCCGGTCGGCAATTCCGGCGAGAAGATCTTTTTCGGCCTCGCCGGCACCAACTCCACCGATGGCCATGCCGCCATCCCGTTCCTGCAGCCCGACAAGGAAGCGTTTCTCGAATACGACGTCGCCAAGCTGATCCACCAGCTCTCGAACAGCAAGAAGCCGGTGGTCGCGTTGCTGTCGGATCTGCCGATCGACGCCGGCTTCGATCCGGCGACGCGGCAGATGCGCCAGCCGTGGGCGATCTACCAGCAATGGCAGCAGTTGTTCGACATGCGCCAGCTCGATGCGTCCAAGCTGACCGCGATCGACAAGGACGTGGACGTGCTGGTGCTGGTGCACCCGAAGCACTTGTCCGACGATGCCGCCTTTGCGATCGATCAGTACGTGCTGCGTGGCGGGCACCTGCTGGCCTTCGTCGATCCGTACGCCGAACTCGACGATGCCGGCGCCGATCCGAACAACCCGCAGGCGGCGATGATGGCCGACAAGTCTTCGGATTTGCCGACGCTGTTCAAGGCCTGGGGTATCGACTACGACCCGGGCAAGGTGGTACTCGATCGCGGACACGCCTTGCCGATAAGCGTTGCGCCCGGACAGGCGCCGGTGCGCGATCCGGCGATCCTGGGATTCACCGACGCCGATCTCGCCAACGGCGATGTCACCACCGCCAACCTGCAGTCGATCAACGTTTCGGCCGCCGGTTACTTCGAGCTTTCCAAGGATGCCAAGGGCGAGACGCTGACGCCGCTGATCCAGACCAGCGCGGACGCGATGACGGTGCCGAGCGTGCGCATGCGCATGCTGCGGGACCCCGGCGAACTGCTCGACGGGTACCAGGCGACCGGCGAGCATTACCTGATCGCCGGCCGCCTGACCGGCAAGCTCAAGACTGCGTTTCCCGATCGCAAGGGTTCCGGTCATCTGGCTGCATCCAAGGCCGATGCCCAGATCATCCTGGTCGCGGATACCGACATATTGAGCGACCGGCTGTGGGTACGGGTCCAGAATTTCTTCGGCCAGCACGTCATGAATCCGTTTGCCAACAACGGCGATTTCGCGGTCAATGCGGTCGACAACCTGACCGGCTCGAGCGACCTGATTTCGATTCGCGGACGCGCAACCTCGCAGCGTCCATTCACCACGGTCGAGGCGCTCAAGCGCACGGCGGACGAGCGCTTTCGCTCCAAGGAAGAGGAATTGCAGCACGAGCTCAGTGACACCGAGCGCAAGCTGACTCAACTGCAGAGTGCCAAGAGCGCGGATCAGGCGCCGATTCTCTCTTCCGAGCAGAAATCCGAACTCGAAAAGTTCCTGCAACGCAAAGTCGAGATTCGCAAGGAACTGCGGCAGGTGCGTCGCCAGCTGGATGCCGAGATTGAATCGCTCGGCGCAAGGCTCAAGTTTCTGAATATCGTGTTGATGCCGCTGTTGATCACCCTGTTCGCACTGGGGTTTGCCTGGTGGCGAAGCCGACGCCGACACGTTGGTTACGGAGACCGCACATGAATCAGAAGACCCTGCTCGGCCTGATCGTGATCGCGCTGATCGTGATTGTCGCGGCGGTCGCGATTCATCATGCCAACCAGCCGCTCAGCGAAACCGCCGAAACCTCGCACAAGCTGGTGCCGGATCTCAAGGCGCACATCAACGACATCGACAAGGTCGTGTTCACCGGCGCGGGCAACAAGACGATCGCCACGCTCCATCGCGGCAAGGACGGCTGGACGGTCGCCGAGAAAGGCGGCTACGCAGCCGATGTCGGCAAGCTGCGCGAGTTCCTGCTCAAACTCGCGAACGCGACCGTGATCGAAAACAAGACCTCCGACAAGGCCCGCTACGACGCGATCGGCGTGCGCGACGTTGCAGACAAGGACGCCAAGGGTGTCGAGGTCGAGATCGACGGCGCGGGTCAGCCGATCAAGCTGATCGTCGGCGCACCCGACTCCCGCGGCAGCGGCACTTTCGTTCGTCGCGTGGGCGATGCGCAAAGCTTGCTTGTCTCGGGCCGCCTGAGCGCCGAAAAGAACACCAGCGACTGGCTCAACAAGAATCTGGTCGACATCCCGGCCAACCGGATAGCCGACGTCACGATCACCCGTCCGGACGGCCAAATCGTGCAAGTCGACAAGGATGCCAAAGGCGATGCCGACTTCACGCTGACCGACTTGCCGAAGGGGCGCGAGGCTGCGGCGTCGTACACGGTCAACGGCGTCGCCACGACATTGGCGGACCTGCGCCTCGAGGATGTGCTGCCGGCCGGGGAGGCCGCCCCCGCTGCAGATGCGATCAAGGCAAGCTATGCGACGTTCGACGGATTGGTGGTCGATGTCGGTGCCTGGAGCAAGGACGGCAAGGACTACGCACAGCTCAAGGCCTCCGCGGACCGCGAACGCGCGGAGAAGAATATCGCGGCCGAGCAGGAAGACGCGATGGCGAAGGCCGCCGCGCAAGACAAGGCAACCGATGCCAACAAGAAGGACGCAGCATCCAAGGCCGGCGCCGCCTCCGCAGGCGCGGCGACCAAGGAGGACAAGACCGGTGCGGCGAATCGGGAACCGCTTGCAGTGGCCAACCCGGCCAAGGACAAGGCCGACAAGCTCGCCGCGCTCGACAAGGAAGCGGCCGATCTCAACGCGCGTTTCGACGGCTGGACCTATGTCCTGCCCTCGTACAAGTATTCCAATATCGACAAGTCGATGGACGATCTGTTGAAGCCGCTGGAGGCCAAGGCCAAGCCACAGAAAGGCGAGAACCACGGGAAAGCGCCGAAGAAGCGGTCGAAGGCTCGTTCGCACTGAACTGGCCGATCGCCTGCTGCGCATGAACCTTGCCGCTCGAACCGCCGGTGTGGCGGCTGCGATCGCCGGTGCAGGTGCGGTCGTGCTCGGTGCCTTCGGCGCGCACGCGTTGCGTGGCACGCTCGATCCGAGGGCGCTCGCGATCTGGCATACGGCCGTTGAATATCAGTTCTGGCACGCGCTGGCCCTGCTGGTGGTTGCGCAGATGCTGCGGACGCAGGCATCGACTGGGGCGACGATCGCGGCATTGGGGTTTGTCGTCGGCATGCTGCTTTTTTGCGGAAGCCTGTATGCGCTCGCACTTGGGGCGCCACGAGTTACCGGTATCGCGACGCCGTTCGGCGGACTCGCGTTCATTGTCGGCTGGATTGCGCTTGGCTTCGCTGCGTGGCGCAATGTCACGTAGCGGCGTTTCTCTTCTCTCGCCTGATGCGACTTATTTGCACCGTTACCCTTGCTTGAGCTCTGTAGGATGGGTTTCGCAACGCTCAACCCATCCTACGAGATCTGCTTTGCTTCTCTCGCGTGATGCGGCGCTGTCGCGTGTGTTCCGCTCGCCTCGGCGGCGAGCGGGTTCCTTTTGGCATTGCCCCAAAAG
>JBAVZT010000070.1:0-8120 GCA_049588955.1 Rhodanobacteraceae bacterium
CGCAGGATATCGGTGCAGTCGTGCGTTTCCAGGGTGGCCACAACGCCGGCCATACGCTGGTCATCAAGGGCAAGAAGACGGTCCTGCATCTGATTCCTTCGGGCATACTGCGTGAGGGCACGTTGTGCCTGATCGGCAACGGAGTGGTGCTCTCGCCGGCCGCGCTCGGCAAGGAAATCGGCGAACTCGAGGACAGCGGCGTCGAGGTGCGCTCGCGTCTGAAGATCAGCCCGGCCACGCCGCTGATCATGCCGTATCACATCGCGCTCGATCAGGCGCGCGAAAAGGCGGCCGGCGCCGATGCGATCGGCACCACCGGTCGCGGCATCGGTCCGGCTTACGAGGACAAGGTCGCGCGGCGTGGTGTGCGCGTTGCCGATTTGAGCTATCCGGACGAACTGGCCGAGAAACTACGCGCGGTACTCGATTATCACAACTTCGTGCTGACGAAGTATTTCAAGGTCGACGCGATCGATTTCCAGCAGACGCTCGACGAGGCGCTCGCGTTCGGCGAATACGTCGAACCGATGAAATCCGATGTCGCCGGCATCCTGCACGAGCTGCGCAAACAGGGTGAGCGCGTACTGTTCGAAGGCGCCCAAGGCGCCCTGCTCGATATCGATCACGGTACCTACCCGTACGTCACCTCGAGCAACACGACGACCGGCGGCGCGCTGGCCGGGGCCGGCGTCGGCGCCGACTACATCGATTACGTGCTCGGCATCGCCAAAGCCTATGCAACGCGAGTAGGCGGTGGACCGTTTCCGACCGAACTCGACGACGCGGTCGGGCAAGGCATCCGCGACCGTGGACAGGAATACGGCGCATCGACGGGCCGTCCTCGCCGTTGCGGCTGGATGGATATCGTCGCGTTGAAGCGTGCGGTTGCGATCAACGGCATCTCCGGCCTTTGCATCACCAAGCTCGACGTACTGGATGGTATGGAAAGGCTCAACGTCGCGATCGCTTACGAATATCGCGGCAAGCGCACCGAGTACGCGCCGCTCGATGCGGAAGGCTGGGCCGAATGTACGCCGGTCTATCTCGAATTCCCCGGTTGGGACGAAAGCACGCACGGTGTCACGGAGTGGGGAAAATTGCCGGCCGCTGCACGCGCGTACTTGCGCGCACTGGAGGAACTGGCTGGGTGTCCGCTCGCGATCGTTTCCACCGGCCCCGATCGCGACGCCAACATTGTGCTGCGCGATCCGTTTGCGTGACCTTGACTTTCCGCGCGCGGGGAGAGGGCGCTTGCGGACGATCGTGCCCCGGACTTGATTCGCCGTCGGACGCGTACAATCGAATCGCACGTGAAACGGGCGGCCTGATTTGTACTGTCCCAGCGCGCGAAGGGTCGCCGTCCAAGGCAGGTCCCGGCGATTGTGTTTGGTCGTGCCACAAGACGCGTGCAAGGCGCCCGATAGGGACGTCGGGCCGTTTGCGGAATCGCTGCCGAGTGGACGCGACTCGGGACTACGGCCGCTTGCAACCCGAGACGCCTGCCGATAGCGCGCATTCCGCCACTCGCTTTGGCGCGGTGTCCGTGCGACGCTGCGGTGCTGCTTCTGCAGGCCATTCGCTGAATGTCGGAGCGAGAACACATGCCGGCTGCACCGCTACGCGGAGAAGCCGCGTTGATTCGCGCAGTGGGCGGCCTTGCGCTGACTGCGGCGGTGATCAATATCATCGTCGGCGGCGGTATTTTCCGGATGCCGTCGGCGCTGGCGGCCGAGATGGGTCCAGCGGCACCGATCGCGATTTTCGCGGGTGCGTTGGCGATCGTGCCGATTGCACTGTGCTTCGCCGCGGTCGGCAGCCGCACGCTTGCGACGGGTGGCCCATACACATACGCGGGCGCCGCGTTCGGGCCGTTCGCGGGTTTCATTGCCGGCGCGCTGATGTGGATCAGCAACTTTGCGTCGAGCGCGGGAGTTGCAGCCGCGCTTTCGGTCCAAGCCGCGAATCTCGCGCCGGCCCTGGCACTGCCGTTGCCGCGCGCCTTGTTGCTGACCGGCGTCTATACGATGTTGTACGCGCTCAACGCATTCGGGGTGAAGCTCGGCGCGCGCGCGATAGCGACACTGGCTGCATTGAAACTCACGCCGTTGTTCGCGCTGGTCGTAGTCGGCCTGTTCTTCGTCGACTGGCAGCGGATCGCGTTCGGCGTCGGCGATATTCCCTCTTGGGGCGCGCTCGGGGCTTCGATGGTGCTCGTGATGTTCGCCTATTCGGGCATGGAAACCGCGCTGGTGCCGTCCGGCGAGTTGACCGATCCGTCGCGCAACGTGCCGCGCGCGACACTCGCGGCGATCGCACTGGTGGTTCTGCTGTATCTTGGTTTGCAGATCGTCGGTCAGGGATTGATCGGGCATCGGCTTGCAACCAGCGGCGTGCCGCTGGCCGATGCCGCCGGCGCGTTGTGGAGCTGGGGACGCACGTTGCTGCTGCTGACCGCGTGCGTTTCGATGACGGGATTTCTGCTCGGCAATCTGCTCGGCTCTTCGCGCCTTTTGTTCGCTCTCGGCCGTGATGGCTATCTGCCGCCCGCATTTGCGCGCGTCAGTGCGAAGCATCGCGTGCCCTTGCTCGCGTTGCTAGCGCACGCCGGGTTGGCCTGGCTGCTCGCGCTCGGCGGAACGTTCGACGCCCTGGCGCTGATTTCGGGAGGATCGATCTGCCTCGTTTACATTCTGGTCAGTCTTGCCGCGTGGCGTACACAGGCGATTGGCTTGAACGAGCGCGGCGCGCCGTTCGTGTTGCCGGGCGGACCACTGGTTCCGGCGATCGCGGTGGTCGCGATGGGCTTGATCGTCGCGACGCTCTCGAGCAAGGAGTGGACCGCGATCGGCGTTGCACTGGCACTGCTGGTCGCGGTGTATGGATTGCTGGCGGCGTTGCGGCGTGGGCGAGGCTGAGAGGTGTGCATTGTCCGTCCGACTCGCTGCACGGTCATGCTGAGGTTGAACGATAGAGAGTGTGCGGCCAGGCAAACGCCTCAAGTTGCTTTTGTGTCACGGCGCTAACCGCCGTGCTGAAAGCCCGGGTAAAGCAGCATGCCGCCGTCGACCGCGAGTGTCGCGCCCACCACATAATCCGATTCGTCCGACGCGAGCCATACCACGGCCTTGGCAATGTCCTCGACGGCGCCGACGCGGCCGTACGGGATCAATTGCAGCAGCTGGTCTTTGGCTGCCGGCGTGTACCAGGCCGGCCGATTGATAGCGGTTTCGATGGCACCCGGCGCAATCGCATTGACGCGGATGCGATGCGGCGCGAGTTCCTGCGCGATACTGGTCATGAACATGTGTATGCCGCCTTTCGCGGCCGCATAGTCGGAATGGCCGGCCCATGGAATGCGCTCGTGCACGGAGCTGATGAAGATGATCTTGCCGGCCGCACGTGATACTTCCGGCACAATGCCCCGCGCGATGAATTCGCGTGCGGCGGCGCGCGCGCACAGAAAACCGCCGGTGAGGTCCACTCCGATGGCCTTTTGCCATTGCGCCAGAGTCATGTCGACCAGCAAGGAGTCAGCCTGCACGCCTGCATTGTTGATCAGAATATCGATCGTGCCGAAGTGTTTTCCGGTTTCGGCAAAGAGTCTTTCGACGTCGGCCTCGCTCGATACGTCACCTTCAATCGCGCATGCGCTGCCGCCGACCGACTCGATCTCGGTGACGAGTGCAGAGGCCTCGTCGGCGTCGCCGTAGTAGTCGATCGCAACCGCGGCACCGGCCGCGGCGAGCGCTTTCGCACAGGCCGCGCCGATACCGCGTCCGGCGCCGGTCACCAGCGCCTTTTGTCCGGCCAGCAATGGCTTGGTCATCCGCGCATTCCCTGATCATGCGTGGTGTCGTGCCCCATTCACCGTAAGCTAATGAAGCGGCGAGCACCATGGCGGCTTGTCGTCAATCACCGACTCGCACCAGTGCGCGAAAGTTCGACCGGGCCCGAGCGGCAGCACTCCACCGACGTTCGTGTCGCTTGCGCCAGCCAGACCGTTTTCGATCAATGCGGCGTGTGTGACCGGTGGTGACGTGGGACAGCCTCGATGGCCGTCATGGACTTCCACGGAGACCGAGCACCATGAGCGACACTGTCAGCGACTTTCTTCTGCGTCGGTTGAGCGAATGGGGTGTCCGGCGTATCTACGGTTATCCAGGTGACGGCATCAACGGCTTGATGGGTGCGCTCGATCGCGCCGGCGACCGGCTTGATCTGGTACGCGCCCGCCACGAGGAAATGTGTGCGTTCATGGCCTGCGCGCACGCGAAGTTCAGCGGCGAGGTTGGCGTGTGCATGGCGACCTCCGGTCCCGGCGCGATTCACCTGTTGAACGGTCTGTACGACGCCAAGCTCGATCATCAGCCGGTCGTCGCGATTGTCGGCCAGCAGGCGCGCGCCGCCCTGGGCGGGCAGTACCAGCAGGAAGTCGATCTGGTTTCGTTGTTCAAGGATGTCGCAAGCGCCTACGTGCAGATGATCACGGTACCGGCACAGGTGCGTCACGTGGTCGATCGCGCGCTGCGCACCGCGATCGCCGAACGTACGGTGACCTGCGTCATCGTCCCCAACGATTTGCAGGACCTGGCAGCCGTCGAGCAGCCGCCGCGTGCGCACGGCAGCATCCATTCCGGTTGTGGTTACAAGCTGCCGCAGGTGCTGCCTGCGGAACCTGATCTTCGTCATGCGGCCGATCTGCTCAATGGCGGCAAAAGGGTCGCGATCCTGGTTGGCGCCGGTGCGCTCGCCGCAACCGACGAGGTGATCGAGGTAGCCGATCTGCTCGGCGCGGGCGTTGCAAAGGCGTTGCTGGGGAAGGCTGCGCTGCCGGACGATCTGCCATTTGTAACCGGCTCGATCGGCCTGCTCGGCACCAGGCCGAGCTGGGACATGATGACCGGTTGCGACACCTTGCTGATGATCGGCTCGCGCTTTCCATACTCGGAATTCCTGCCCGAGGAAGGTCAGGCCCGCGGCGTGCAGATCGATCTCGATCCGACCATGCTGTCGATTCGCTACCCGATGGAGATCAATCTGGTCGGTGATGCGGCGGCGACGCTGCGCGCGCTGATTCCTTTGCTCGAGCGCAAATCGGATCGTTCCTGGCGCGCAACGATCGAGAACAACGTCGCCGAATGGTGGCGTGTGCTCGAAGCGCGGGCGATGCACGCGGCCAGGCCGGTCAATCCCGAGCGCGTATTCTGGGAACTGTCGCCGAGGCTGCCGGACAACTGCATTCTCGCCTCGGACTCCGGGTCGGCCGCAAACTGGTATGCGCGCGACATCAAGATCCGTCGCGGCATGATGGCTTCGCTGTCGGGTTGCCTCGCCACGATGGGGCCCGGCGTGCCTTACGTGATCGCGGCCAAGTTCGCCTTTCCCGATCGCGTCGCAATCGCGCTGGTCGGCGACGGCGCGATGCAGATGAACGGCAATGCCGAACTCATCACCATCGCCGATTACTGGAAGGAATGGACCGATCCGCGACTGATCGTCATGGTTTTGAACAACCGCGATCTCAATCAGGTGACATGGGAGCAGCGTGTGCTGGAGGGCGATCCGAAATTCGATGCGGCGCAGCACGTACCGGATTTCCCGTATGCGCGTTATGCGGAAATGCTGGGTCTCAAGGGCATCATGGTCAACCGTCCCGAGGATCTGGCCTCGGCCTGGGATGCGGCGCTGAGTGCCGATCGCCCGTGCGTGCTCGAAGCGGTCACCGATCCCGATGTGCCGCCGCTGCCGCCGCATATCACGTTCGCGCAGGCGACCGCGTTCGCCGAATCGATGCTCAAGGGCGATACCGACGCGCCGGGCATGATCCGCCAATCCGCGCGCGAAGTGCTGGCAACGTTGTTGCCGGGACACAAGGACCACTGAGGAGTGAGCCATGCAAATCGACCATGCACAGGAATCTTGTCGCAACGACGGTTGCACCTGCTCGGTGCCGCAAGGCGAGCAGTACTGTTCCGATCACTGCCGCAAGGCGGCAAGCAGCGCCACATCGCAGGCGCAATCGCGTGAGGCCTGCGTCTGCGGGCACGAAGACTGCGCGGCGAAGCAATAACTGCCGCGCGATCACACGAAAGCCTCGCATGGACGGCGACACAGATACCCGGGATCGGAGCGGAACGCAGCCACCCGGCTACGCGCGGGCGCTGGCCGATGACTTGCGCCGTGCGATCGCCGGCGAAGTGCGCTTTGATGCGGGCAGCCGCGCGCTGTACGCGACCGACGGTTCCAACTACCGCCAAGTACCGATCGGGGTGGTGCTGCCGAAATCCATCGACGACGTCATCGCCGCGGTTGAAGTCTGTCGCAAGCACGCGGCGCCCGTGTTGTCGCGCGGCGGCGGCACCAGTCTCGCCGGACAGTGCTGCAACGTTGCGGTGGTCATGGATTTCTCCAAGTACCTGCACCACATCGTTGAACTCGATCCTGAAAGGAAGATCGCGCGCGTGCAGCCGGGAACGATTCTCGATCACCTGCGCGACGCGGCCGAGCGGCATCGGCTGACGTTTGCGCCGGATCCGTCGACGCACTCGCACAACACGCTGGGCGGCATGATCGGCAACAACTCCTGCGGCGTGCACTCGGTGATGGGCGGCAAGACCTCGGAGAACATCGAATCGATCGATGTGCTTACCTATGACGGCCTGCGCATGCGCGTAGGTGCAACCTCGGACGCGCACCTCGATCAGATCATCCGGGACGGAGGTCGCCGCGGCGAAATCTACGCGTCGTTGAAAAATTTGCGTGATCGCCATGCGGATGTGATTCGCGCGCGCTATCCGAAGATTCCGCGGCGCGTATCCGGCTACAACCTCGACGAACTGCTGCCGGAAAACGGATTCCATGTCGCGCGCGCGCTGGTCGGCACCGAAGGCACTTGTGTGACGATTCTCGAAGCAACTACCCGCCTGGTGTACAGCCCGCCGGCGCGCTCGTTGCTGGTGCTTGGCTACGAGGATGTGTTCGCTGCCGCGGCGCATGTCGTGGAGGCGCTGGCGGCGGGCCCGGTCGGCCTCGAAGGCATCGATCAGGATCTGGTGCAGGACATGAAGGTCATCGGCCTGCATCCGCGCGATGTGGAATTGTTGCCGAAGGGTGGCGGCTGGTTGCTGGTCGAATTCGGCGGCGAAGACAAGGACGAGTCCGATGCGAAGGCGCGCAAGCTGATGGAGCAATTGAAGAAGGCCGGCGACGCGCCGGAAATGAAACTCTTCGACGACATCGAACACGAGAAGATGCTCTGGAAAGTGCGCGAATCCGGCCTCGGCGCCACCGCCCACGTGCCGAACAAGCGGATTACCTGGGAAGGCTGGGAGGATGCCGCGGTCCCGCCGGAAAAGCTCAGCGAATATCTGCGCGATTTCAGGAAGTTGTTGAAGCGCTACGACTACGAGGGCGATCTGTACGGCCATTTTGGCCAGGGCTGCGTGCACACGCGCATCGATTTCGATCTGGAAACGCAGTCCGGTATTGACACATTTCACGCGTTTCTCGGCGATGCCGCGGATCTGGTCGTGCGCTATGGCGGTTCGTTGTCCGGCGAACACGGCGACGGCCAGTCCAAGGCCGAATTCCTGACGCGCATGTTCGGCGAGGAACTGGTGCACGCGTTCGGCGAGTTCAAGCGCATCTGGGATCCGCAATGCAAAATGAATCCGGGCAAGGTGATCGATGCCTATCTGCCGACCGAGAACCTGCGTGTCGGCACCGGCTACGCACCGCCGAGAGTCGATACGCATTTCAAGTTTCCCAAGGACGACCACAACTTCGGACGTACCGTGCTGCGTTGTGTGGGTGTCGGCAATTGCCGGCGCACGCACGACGGCACGATGTGCCCGAGCTTCATGGTCACGCGCGAGGAAAAGTACTCCACCCGCGGTCGCGCGCGTCTGTTGTTCGAGATGCTAAAGGGCGAGGTGGTTACCGGCGGCTGGCGCGACGAGCACGTGCACGAAGCGCTGGATTTCTGCCTCGCCTGCAAAGGGTGCAAGGGCGACTGTCCGGTGAACGTGGACATGGCGACGTACAAATCCGAATTCATGTCGCGTTATTACAAGGGTCGCTTGCGTCCGCGCGCCGCGTACGCAATGGGGTGGATTCACATC
>JBAVZT010000071.1:0-9281 GCA_049588955.1 Rhodanobacteraceae bacterium
GGCGTTGGCGCTGTCGACAAGCACCCCGAGGTTGCTGACCCGTTGCGCCGGCTCATTCAAGTCGATGGCGATCTGATCCGGCGCAATGTCGCCAAATGCACCACTCTGAATCAGGTCGAGCATTACGACACGCAGATCTTCCTGCAGACGTTGCTTGACCGGGATGTCCAGTGCAGCGACTCCCGACTGTGCCACGCCTGCGGTCTGGATCTCGTCGGCACGCGCTGATGCGCCGGCACCGAATGCAAACAACAGCGCGGCCAGCAGCGCGTTTGACCTCAAGGTGCGATTAGTTTTCATGATCAACTCCTGCTGCGTTCAAATTCGGGCCACAGCGGTCATGCCGCGGCGATTTGCGATCAATATGCGCAGGGCGGCATTGCGCTTGCGCCACAGCGGCGCAAGTTCTTCGGGCTTTGCCCCGCGATCGTAAGCCGCCTGCAAGGCCCGATCGATCAGGCGCACATTCGCGCATGCGCTTGGACTTGCAGTGACGTTGTGACGCATGCCCTGCCACTCTCGTTCCAGTGTCTGCGATTCCCGTTGCCGTGCAAGCAGATTGCCGGTGGCGTCCCGCTGAACCGGCCGTGGCATCAGCACCAGAGCTGCAACCAGCACGGCCGCGATCGCGCTTCCAACGCCGACGCGCAGCAAATTCCTGATTCGCCGTCGCCGCCGATGCGCCGCCAGCACGCGCGGCCACAACATCGCATCCGGCGCGAATTCCGGAAGCGCCGCCAGGGGCATGTCTTCGGCCGACAGCGGCATGTCTATTCCCCGCCCGCGCACAATTGCGCACCTCCTCCCGGCGACGAGGGTTCGACGAGCGTGGCCAGATGGTGAAGCGCCCGCGCCAGAATCGATTTGGAATAGCTTTCGCTTTGACCGAACATCGCGGCCAGCTCCTTGTGCGTATAGCCTTCAAGCTCATGCAGAATCAGGATCGCGCGCGCGCGCGGTGCGAGCCGCATCAGCAGCGACCATGCATCGGTGTGCGCGTCGGCGCCAGACGCCAAGGCCGGTTTCACGCCGAGTAATGCGTCGGCATCGGTATCGCCGAGACGCCGGTTCGCCCGTACCTGATCAATCGTTGCGTTGACCACCAGCCGCTTCAACCAGCTGCCAAACGGAGCTTCGCCGCGGTAGCCGCGCACATTTTCCATCACCTTGAGAAACACACTTTGCACGATATCCTCCGCCGCTGCGGTTTCACCGAGTATGCGCAACGCAAGGTTGTAACAGGTCCGCCCGTAAATCTCGTAGATCCGGGCGCAGGCGGCCATGTCACCGCGCTGCGCTCGCTCGAGAGTGGATGCATCCAGTTCCTGACCAAAACCCGAACTCACCCGAAGGGTTTCCTTGCCTGGTTGTTCATAGAGACGGCGTCGCGCGCCCGATCGTTGCGACGCAAAACCGAAGCGATGCGGACCGTTGCCGAAGGTTAAGCCAGCCAGCACATGGCGCGTACGTGCCGGGGCGGTCCGCGCCACGCAAGTGCGCCGAGCAAGGCCGGTGCAGGCGCCAGCGCGAGCAGCTGCCAATCGGCCACGCTGCCTCCATCGGCCGCTATCGACACCAGCGCATCGGGCCGGCCTTCATCATCGAGTCGAAATCTGAGGCGCTCGAGACCAAAAGCAAGGCCTGTACCGAGTGCTTTTACGACCGCTTCCTTGCAGGTCCACAGGGCAAGAAATGCAGCTGGCCTCAAGCTGGCCGGCAAAAGATGCAAATCACGCGCCTCGCCGGGCGCAAAATAGCGATCGGCAATATCTTCAAAACGCTGACGCCGGTCCAGACATTCCACGTCTACACCCAGCGGTTGTCCGCGCGCAAAAGCCAGGAGTGCCCAGCGACTGCTATGGCTCACGTTGAACTCGATATCGACTGGCTTCTGCATGCGCGGCTTGCCGTACGGTTCGCGGCAGATCACAGGTGGCGAGTCCAGAGCGGCATAGAACGCAAGCAGTTGTCCAAGCAGGTGGCGCGCCGGCTTGACCGCCGCGTTGCGGGACTGGTCGGCATCGCGAACGGTCAGGTACCACAGGTGAATCTCGCCTGCCTCCAGCGGAGGCGGCGACGCGCGATGCTCGAATGCGTTGGCGCCAATAATCTGCATGGAAGGCGTCTCAATGTGCAACGGCTGCTGCCAGCGCAGCTGCCAGGCCCTCGTTCTTGCGCAACCACACCAGCTCGGCGCTGTGCCATGCACGCAGCAATCGACCTTCGACCCGCAACGCCGTACGGTCGGCGTAGTATTCGGGCAGATCAAGCGCGTGGGTAGCCAGAAAGATGCCGGCATGACCCCTGCTTACGCGTGCCTGCAAGTATTGCTTGGCAACCATTGCAGCGGCCGGATCCGGGTCGCTGAGGCTTTCGTCGAGCGCGATCGATGCCGGATCGCCAAGCAGGGCAAGCAGCAGCGACAGCTTCTGCCGCGTGCCGAATGAGTACGTGGCGACCGGATTGGCGAGCCACGGAGTCAGCCCCAGCGTGTTGGCAAGCGCCAGCGACTCAGCATCGATGCCGCCCATGCGTTTGGCAGCGGCGTGTACCTGCAGGCATTGCCAACCATTCAACACTCCGGGAAGGCAATCGGGTGCCACTGCATATCCAAGATGCTGTTTGGCCGCCAGTGGCGACGCCAAAAGATCGTGTCCTGCCAGCTGCACCAGCGCCCGACCTTCACCCCCGGTCACCGATGTGGCGATGAGAAGGTTTGCCGTCAGCAGAAGAATGCCGCTCAGCTGCGTGCGTAATGCCACAGCGGCCGATGCCTGCAACATGCTTGCGGTAATCCTGGTCGGCGTCGCAATCGGAAGGGATGCTAGCCAGGAGCGCAATCGGGTCCGCTCGAAGCGTTCTCGTGCTTTTGCGCTCAGCAGACCACTCCAGGTCGCCGGCAATATCAACGCAAGCGGCTCATGACTGGCCCGAAATGCAAGCGGCGTGATGCCGGTGCGGGCCAGACACAGCCACGCCAGGAGCGCGGCCACGACCGCCGTTGCAATCCGGCAGGTTCGCGCGAACCTCGTGACATGCGGCCAATACGATTCGTCGCGCGATTCGAGCCATGCGGCACATACCACCGGATGGCGTGCGAATGCACGGGCAAGGATCGATGCCCCGGCGGGTTCGCGCTGCATGTCGACCAACGCGTTTGTCTGGAAGCTTGCGAGGTTCAGGTGGTGGGCGGTTCCGCTGCCGGCGGCAGCGGTTGTGCCGTCGGCTCCGGCGCGAACACGTCAACGTAGGCGACATACATTGCGCATCCGGTCACGGCCCAGCCGGCAGTCATCAACGCGAGCCAGCCGAGCAGCGGTATGAACATGAGGATGACGGCGAGCACGACGAAGACGATCAACAGCACGACACACAGCAGCAGGAACGCACCGGCATTGGTGCGGCACGCGCCGAGGCTTTCGCGCATCGCGGCGAACGGTTCGATGTTGTCGAGCATGACCCGTGGTATCGCGAAAAACTGCAACGCGTACATCACCAGCACGATGGCGAGCGAAATCAACAGCAGAATCAGTGCTCCGCCTCCGAATGTACCAAGCATATTGGCGGCCGATCCGTTCTCCAGTGCGGCGAAGCCGCCGCCAAGCAGGGCGCTGGCCGCGAATACGAAGAACAGGATCAACAGGGCGAATCCGCCCACGACGCCGGGCAGGCACAACAGCAGCATCGGTCCGATCTTGCCCGGCTGCTGGAACGCGCGGAACAACTGGCCCACATCGGTCGAGCGACCGAGCGAGTGTTCACGCGCTGCGAAGGCGATACCGCCGAGCAGTGCAGGTCCGAGGATCGCAAGCGCGAGGCCACCGAGCACAGGCACGAGGTTGATTGCGGCAAGTATCAGGCCCATGACCAAGAATACGGCGGGCTTGCTCAGGATCAGCGAAACCCCGGAAGCGAGCCATTTGATCCCTTTTTCCGCTGGGACTTTGTGCATGCTCATGGCCAATCCTCGGTCGATGTGAATGGAACTCCAAGCATAGAGCCAACACCCGGTGTTCACAATCGACATCGCAGGATGTTCACCGCGCAGTCAAACTGCAGACAGTTATACTTGTCAACAGAACGCTTGAACGTTCAACCGAACCGAAATGCAAGGTCAAAGCGTATGAGAAAATCACCTCTCGCTGACAACGACGACGCTCGCGACGCCAGCTTGCGCGTTTCCAAACGTGTGCGTGACAGTCTCAAGGCGGCGGCGGCGGTCATGGGCCGTCCGCTCTACGAAGTCACCAACCAGGCCATCAACAGTTACCTGTCCGGTCTCAAGCTCGGCGATCCGCTTGCGGCTATTCGTCGCAAGCAGATGCGCCACCGCAAGAGCTGAGCCTCGCGGTTTTCCTGATTCAGCCCATGACTGCGTTGACCGGTGATCGACCGCATCGGAAATGCGTAATTGTTCAGTTCACGGGTGGCAGGACATGTATGACTTCGGCGATCGTGGTGATCCCCCGAGCGACTTGTGCCGCCGCTGAAGCGTGCAGCGGACGCATGCCCTCCGAGCGTGCCGCCGCGATCAGCGCGGCCAGATCCATCTGCTCGTTGATCAGCGCGCGCAAGGCCGCTGAAATGACCATCATTTCGTAGATGCCGGTACGGCCGAGAAAGCCGGTCTTGCGGCACTCCAGGCAACCCTTGGGACCGAAATTGTGCTCCGGCGCTGCGACGCCCCAACGGTGCGTCAGTGCGTTCCAGGCGTCCATGTCGATCGGCGTTTCGGTTTTGCAGTGCGGACACAGGGTGCGCACCAGCCGTTGCGCTACCACCCCGGCCAGGGTCGACTGAATAAGGTAATTCGGTACGCCGAGATCGAGCAGACGCGTAATCGCGCTTGGCGCATCGTTGGTATGCAGCGTCGACAGCACCAGATGCCCGGTCAGTGAAGCCTGTACCGCCATCTGCGCAGTTTCGAGATCGCGGATCTCGCCGATCATGATGATGTCCGGATCCTGGCGCAACAGTGTGCGCACGCCGCTCGCGAAATCCAGATCGATCGCCGCCTGTACCTGCATCTGGTTGAATTCCGGCGAGACCATCTCGATCGGGTCCTCGACCGTGCACACGTTGATGTCCGGCGTGGCCAGAACTTTGAGCGTCGAATACAGCGTGGTGGTCTTGCCCGACCCGGTCGGACCGGTGACCAGCACGATGCCGTGCGGGCGCTCGACCAGCGTGCGCCAGATCGCTTCCTCGCTGGACGAAAAACCGAGCTGGCTGAAATCCTTGACCACGATGTCCGGATCGAAAATGCGCATCACCATTTTCTCGCCGAATGCGGTGGGCATGCTGGACAGCCGCAATTCGACTTCACGCCCGCCCGGCGAGCGTGTCTTGATGCGGCCGTCCTGCGGGCGTCGCTTCTCGGCGACGTCCATACGCCCGAGTATCTTGATGCGCGAGGTCACGGCGGTCATCACGGCGGTCGGCAGCTCGAACACCTTGTGCATCACGCCGTCGATGCGAAACCGCATCGGGCTCATGTCGCGACGTGGTTCCAGGTGAATGTCCGAGGCGCGCTGCTCGAACGCGTATTGCAGCAGCCAGTCGACGATATGCACGACATGGCGGTCGTCGGCGCCGATTTCGCCGCTCTTGCCGAGTTCGACCAGTTGCTCGAAATTGAGAATGCCGCGGCCATCCTGTCCGTCGCTCTTGGCGTCGCGCGCGCGCTGGATCGAGCGCTGCACGCTCCACCATTCATTCAGATAACGACCGACGTCCAGCGGATTGGCGACCACGCGCTGGATGTCTTTGCGCAGCACATGGGCGAGATCGGCTATCCAGCGCGTCTCGAACGGCTCCGAAGTCGCGAACACCACCTGCAAGTCGGTCACCGCCACCGGCAGGATGCGGTAGCGCTGTGCATAAGCGTGGCTGAGCACCTGAGTGACGGTCGCGACATCGATCTTCATCGGATCGATCTTCAGGTATGGCAAGCCGGCGTGGCGGCCGAGCCACTGCGTCAGCACCTCCAGGCTCAGCGGCTTTTCCGGATCGCGGGCGTTGGCCAGCTTTAGATTGGCGATCAGCACCAGCGGATGCAGCTCCACGCGTCCGCGCGTAGTACGCACGTCGGCGCTCACGCGCTTGACGTCGGCCTCGCCGATCAGACCGTCGGCAAGCAGCGCGGCCAATATGCCATCAAGCTCCAACCTTCGAGAGGCCCCACGGGCAGGCTCCTCATGCTGCCCTCGCCTGCGGACGGCCGGTGGTTGCGGAATAGTCGCCATGCCCGACGCGTACCTCCGAAAAAACCCGAGCGGCGCGAGGTGTCGCCGTCGAGCCGCGAATGCAGCGCCTGGCTCCGCGCTGCCGCCGCTATACTAACGCGCTTTGCTCAGACCTCGCGACGATGCAGCGGATGGCCGGTCCGACGTTCCAGCAACTCATCGAGACCCTGAACCGCTACTGGGCGGAGCAGGGTTGTGTGCTGGTGCAGCCGCTCGATACCGAAATCGGAGCGGCGACGTTTCATCCGGCCACGTTCCTTCGCGCGCTGGGCCCCGAACCCTGGGCCGCGGCATTCGTGCAGCCTTGTCGGCGGCCGGGCGATGGTCGTTACGGCGAGAATCCGAATCGCCTGCAGCATTACTACCAGTACCAGGTGGTGATGAAGCCGAATCCGCATGATCTCGTCGCCCGTTATTTTGGCTCGCTCGAGGCGCTCGGCGTCGACCCACAGGTGCACGATCTGCGCCTGGTCGAGGACAACTGGGAATCGCCGACACTCGGTGCGTGGGGCCTGGGCTGGGAAGTCTGGCTCGACGGCATGGAGATCACCCAGTTCACCTATTTCCAGCAAGCCGGCGGAATCGAATGCCGCCCGGTGACCGGGGAGATCACTTACGGCCTTGAACGACTCGCCATGTATCTGCAGGACGTCGACAACGTGTTCGATCTGGTCTGGACGCGAGCGGCGCACGGCAACGTGACCTACGGTGACGTGTTTCGGCAGAACGAGATCGAGCAAAGCGCCTACAACTTCGAATACGCCAACGTGCCGGAATTGCTGCGCTGGTTCGACGTATGCGAAGGCGAAGCGCTGAAACTCGTTGACGCTGGCTTGCCGCTGCCGGCCTACGATCAGGTCTGCAAGGCCAGCCACGCGTTCAATCTGCTCGACGCGCGTCGTGCCATCAGCGTGACCGAGCGCCAGCGCTACATCCTGCGTGTGCGCGCCATCACCCGGGCGGTCGCCGAGACCTGGTGTGCGAAGCTCGAGGAACCGAAGGGCATGGAGAAGGCCACGTGAACGGTCGCGGGTCTTTGCTCATCGAGCTTGGCACTGAGGAACTCCCGCCCAGGTCGCTCGATGTGCTTGCCGCAGCGTTTGCGCGCGGCGTGTGCGATGGACTGGTCAAGCGCGAGATTGCGGCCGATGTCGATGGCGTCGAGGTGTACTGCTCGCCACGCCGGCTCGCGGTATTGGTGCCCTCTGTGGCTGCATCGCAACCGGACCAGACCCAGGAGCGTCGCGGACCCGCCGTCGATGCCGCACTCGACGCGAACGGTGAACCAACCAGGGCGCTCGAGGGCTTTGCGCGCAGTTGCGGCGTCGAGATTGCGCAACTCGAAAGACGCGAAACCGACAAGGGCGCCTGGTTCGTGTACCGGGTCACCCGTCGAGGTCGGCCGACTGCCAAGCTGATCCAGGAAATCCTCGACGAAACGCTGCGTGCACTACCGATTCCGAAACCGATGCGTTGGGGCTCCCACGAGTACAGCTTCGTGCGACCCGCACACTGGCTCGTGATCCTGCACGACGCAGAAGTGATCGAGGCCGAGGTGTTCGGGCTCAAATCCGGGCGCCAGTCGCGCGGGCACCGCTTTCATCATCCGCACCCGGTGCATGTTGCCGATGCCGACTCCTGGTACAGCGCACTGTTTGCCGCCAAGGTCATCGCCTCTGCCGAGGAGCGAAAAAAGGTCATTCGCGACGAAGCACTCAAGCTCGGTATTGAATCCGGTTTCGATCTGCAACCGAAACTGTCCGATGACTTGCTGACCGAGCTGGCGGCCCTGACGGAATGGCCGGTTCCTCTTCTATGCAGGTTCGACGAGGAGTTTCTCGAAGTGCCGCACGAAGCGCTGGAGGCAACGATGGTCGCCAATCAGCGATTCATTCCGATGTTGCGCAGCCGGCCGATGTCGTCCGACGAGCGACGCCGCGTTGGGGAGGAATCCACTGAGTACGCTACCTTGTCCGAGTTGAGCTCCTGGTTTGTGGGCGTCGCCAATATCAAAAGCAAGCAGCCGGAGGTAATCCGCAACGGCTACGAGCGCGTGATCCGGCCGCGCTTTGCCGATGCAAAATTCTTTTTCGACGAGGACCGCAAGCAGCGACTGGAGACCCACCAGAAAGCCCTGAAGACAGTGACTTATCAGAGCCAGCTCGGCAGCGTCTGGGACAAGTGCGTGCGTGTTGCCGAACTTGCGCGCGTCATCGCCAATCGCGTCGGGGTCGATGCTGCGCTCGCAGTCCGCGCGGCGGCGTTGTCCAAGTGCGATCTCATGACGCGCATGGTCGGCGAATTTCCGGACTTGCAGGGCGTCATGGGCTGGCGCTACGCGGACGCTGATGGCGAAAATCCCGAAGTCGCCCGCGCGCTTGCGGAGATGTATCTGCCTCGCTTCGCCAACGATGCGATCGCAGGCGGCAAGGTCGGTCAGGTACTTGCCGTGGCCGAGCGCGTCGACACGCTGGCCGGCATCTTCGCGGCCGGATTGAAACCGACCGGAAACAAGGATCCGTTCGCGCTGCGTCGCGCCGCGTTGGGTCTGGCCCGCACGTTGATAGAGGGGGACCTCGGAATCGATCTCAAGGCACACCTGTGCGAACACCTTGAGATGGTGCAGGCACAGATGCGTAACGTTGCGAATGCGCCGCATGAGCAGAATCGAAGCGCTCCCGTCTTGCTCATGGGCGCTCGCGATTTGCCAACAGCGCTCGCTTCGGAAATCTACGAGTTCATCCTCGATCGTCTGCGCGGCTATTACGCCGACCGGGGCATCGGCGCCGAAGCGTTCGAAGCCGTACGCGCGCTCGCGCCGTCCGACCTGACCGATTTTGACCGTCGACTGCGAGCGGTCGTTGATTTTGCTGCTTTGCCGGAGGCCCAGGCGCTTGCCGCCGCCAACAAGCGCATCGGCCATATCCTGCGTCAGGCGGGTGACGTCTCGAATGGGACGATCGACGAGAATCTGCTCGAAACCGGCCCCGAATATGAACTCGCGACCGCATTGGACGCTGCACGATGCGACGGCGC
>JBAVZT010000072.1:0-6431 GCA_049588955.1 Rhodanobacteraceae bacterium
CCGCATGCCCGTCGACACTCCAGTACCGATGCTCGACCGGCGGCCCGATCCAGTCCGGATCGACCATCGCCTGCTGCAGGGTGATGGCGTGCGCCGGTGCGGCGGCGAGCGTGAGCAGAGCGACGAGGCTGACAACGGACGCGCGGGTCATGCGATATCTCCGGGGGTGGATGGCAGGCCATCAAGCATAGCCGTCAACGCGTGCGCCGCATCGGGCCGAAAGTCAGCACTGCCGCGACTTGCACCGGGTCCAACGGATGATGCGGCAGGCTTATGCGTGCCGCAGAGCGCGTCGCCACCGCTACGCGATCAAGTGACGTTTGCGCAGATCGTTGATGACCATCTCGGCCGATTCTTCGGCGCTGCAATTGGCGGTGTTCACGCGCAACTCCGGATTTTCCGGCGCCTCGTACGGCGAGTCGATGCCGGTGAAGTTCGTCAATTCGCCGCGACGGGCCTTGCGGTACAGCCCTTTCGCATCACGCTGTTCGGCCACGGCGAGCGGCGTGTCGACATGGATTTCGATGAACTCGGCGTCGCCGAGCGATCGGCGCGCCATGTCCCGCTCGGAGCGAAACGGCGAGATGAACGCGGTCAGCACGATCAGGCCGGCATCCACCATCAGTTTCGCCACCTCGATCACGCGGCGGATGTTCTCCACGCGGTCGGCTTCGGTAAAACCGAGGTCCTTGGTGAGCCCGTGACGCAGGTTGTCGCCATCGAGCAGATAGGAGTGCCGTCCCATCGCGAACAGTCTCTTCTCGACCAGATTGGCGATCGTCGATTTGCCCGCGCCGGACAGCCCGGTGAACCACAGCACGACCGGCCGCTGCCCCTTTTGCCGGGCGCGCGCGCTCTTGTTCACGTCCAGATGCTGCAGATGGATGTTGTGTGCGCGGCGCAGCGCGAAATGCAGCATGCCGGCGCCGACCGTCTGGTTGGTCATGCGGTCGATCAGTATGAAACCGCCGGTATCCCGATTGCTCGTGTAGGGTTCGAAGGCCACCGGCCGGTCGAGGGCGATGTTGCAGACGCCGATCTCGTTGAGGTCGAATGTTTTCGCCGCCAGTTGCTCGAGGGTGTTGACGTTGATCTTGTACTTGAGTTCGGTGACGGCCGCGCTGGTCGTGCGGGTGCCGAGCTTGAGCAGATAGGAGCGTTCGGGCAGCAGCGCTTCGTCGGCCATCCAGACGATCGTCGCCTCGAACTGGTCGGCGACCTCGACCGGCGATTCGACCGCCGAGATCATGTCGCCGCGCGAGACATCGATCTCGTCGACGAGCGTGAGCGTGACCGATTGCCCGGTCAGCGCGATCGGCAGGTCGCCGTTGGCGGTGACAATGCGCGCGATCCGGCTTTCGCGCCCCGATGGCTGGATGCGAACCCGATCCCCCGGCTTGACGACGCCGCTCGAAACGGTGCCGGAATATCCGCGAAAGTCGGGGTTCGGGCGATTGACCCATTGCACCGGGAACCGGAACGCGGCGGTTTGCAGGCGTGTCTCGTCGATCTCGACATTGTCGAGATAGCGCATCAGCGGCGGCCCGCTGTACCACGGCATGTTGTCGCCGGGGTCCAGCACGTTGTCGCCCCGCAGGGCGGACAGCGGAATTGCGGTGATGTCCTCGAGTCCGATGCGGCTCGCGAACTCGCGGTATTCCGTTTCAATATCGCCGAACACCTGTTCGGAGTAATCGACCAGGTCCATCTTGTTGATGGCAAGCACTACCTTGCGAATGCCGATCAGCGAAACCAGATAGCTGTGTCGCCGGGTCTGGGTCAGCACGCCCTTGCGCGCATCCACCAGTATCAGCGCGACATCGGCCGTGGACGCTCCGGTGATCATGTTGCGCGTGTATTGCTCATGGCCCGGTGTGTCGGCGACGATGAACTTGCGCTCTGCGGTCGAGAAGAAGCGATAGGCGACATCGATCGTGATGCCCTGCTCGCGCTCGGCCGCAAGACCGTCGACCAGCAGGGCAAAGTCGATGTCGTCGCCCTGCGTACCCCATTGTCTGGAATCGGCCCGTGCGGCGGCGAGCTGGTCCTCGAACAACAGCTTCGAGTCGTACAGCAGCCGGCCGATCAGCGTGCTCTTGCCGTCGTCGACGCTGCCGCAGGTGATGAAACGCAGAAGGGTTTTCTGCTCGTGCTCGCGCAGGTAGCGCTCGATGTCGGTTGCGATCAGATCGGGGTCCTTGCTCATCGAGGCCATCCTAGAAATACCCTTCCTGCTTCTTTTTCTCCATCGACGCCGAGGCATCGTGATCGATGACGCGACCCTGACGTTCGGACGTTCGCGCCAGCAGCATTTCCCGAATGATGGCCGGCAGCGTGTCGGCGTCGGACTCGATCGCGCCGGTCAGCGGGTAGCAGCCGAGCGTGCGAAAGCGCACCTTCTTCATCGTCGGTGTCTCGCGCGGGCGCAACGGCAGGCGCTCGTCGTCGACCATGATCAGCATGCCGTCGCGTTCCACCACCGGACGCTCGTCCGCGAAATAGAGCGGCACGATCGGAATCTTTTCGAGGTGGATGTACTGCCAGATATCGAGCTCGGTCCAGTTCGAGAGCGGAAATACGCGGATCGATTCGCCTTCGTGCTTGCGTGCGTTGTACAGGTGCCACAATTCCGGGCGCTGACTTTTCGGGTCCCAGCGGTGCTGGGCGTTGCGGAACGAGAAAATGCGTTCCTTGGCGCGCGATTTTTCCTCGTCGCGGCGCGCGCCGCCGAAGGCGGCGTCGAAGCCGTAGTGATCGAGCGCCTGCTTGAGCCCCTGCGTCTTCCACATGTCGGTATGAATCTGCGAGCCATGCGTGAACGGATTGATGCCGAGCGCCTTTGCTTCCGGATTCTGGTAAACCAGCAGTTCCATGGACGATTCGCTGGCGACACGTTCGCGCATCTCGTACATCGCGCGGAACTTCCAGGTGGTATCGACATGCAACAATGGAAACGGCGGTCTGGACGGGAAGAACGCCTTGGTCGCGAGGTGCAGCATCACCGCGCTGTCCTTGCCGATCGAATACAGCATCACCGGCTTGGCGCATTCGGCGACGACTTCGCGCATGATGTTGATGCTTTCGGCCTCGAGCTGCTCCAGATGGGTCAGCCTTGCCGGATGCGTCGCCGCCGACTCCGCCGGGGCGACCGCGACCGCTGCAGGGCTGCGATCTTCCGGTTGCTTCATGACCGGCGCTCCATGCGGAGTCCGGCGGGTACTGCGAACAAGGCCGAGGCCGTTCGCATACCCGGATGCATTGCCTGGGGCTGCGGGGCGCTGAGCAAATCCGAGCCGTGCGGTGATCCGATCAGCCCGGACCGTGCGTGCGGTAGTGCGTCGTTGTTGCAGTTCATCCTGTCACCACCGAATGGTCGTGCTGCCTCATTCCGGATTGCCTCGGTCATTTCCGAACTCTGCGCCGGAGTCGATGCCCCTGCCGCGCATGCTCCGAGCATAGCGAACTTGAACTGCGCAGGCGCCACGGCACAAGTATGGCATTCGCGCTCGTCACACTTCGAATCGGGCGATAACCGGTGGCCGCCCGCTTGGCAAAAGCGTCAACATCGGGCAGCCTTGCCGACCCGTCGTTGCCCACGCGCCAGCCATGCCCCTGCCTTGCGTCGAGATCGAAACCGCGCCGCACCCGACCCATGCCGTGATCTGGCTGCACGGTCTGGGTGCCGACGGTCATGACTTCGAACCGATCGTGCCGCAATTGGTGGACCAGTCATGGCCACCATTGCGTTTCGTATTTCCGCATGCGCCGGTGCGCCCGGTCACGATCAATGGTGGAGCCCGCATGCGTGCGTGGTATGACATTGCCGGCGCCGATATCGCCGCGCGGCAGGATGCCGAAGGCGTACATGCATCGATCGGCCTGATCGAAGAACTGATCGCGCGCGAAGGCACCCGCGGCATCGACAGCGATAAGGTACTGCTGGCCGGATTTTCGCAGGGCGGTGCGATCGCGCTCGCGGCCGGATTGCGCCATGCGACGAGACTGGCCGGCATCATCGCGCTGTCCAGTTATCTGCCGCTGCATGAAACAACCGCAAACGAGCGCGCCGTCGCCAACGCCGATTTGCCGATCTTCATGGGCCACGGTAGCCATGATCCGGTGGTTCCTGAAGCGCTCGGCGAGATGAGTCGCGATGTGCTGCGCAGCCTTGGTTACCGCGTCGAATGGCATAGCTATGCGATGGCGCATCAGGTTTGCGCCGAGGAAGTCGCCGACCTGCGCGCGTGGCTGACCTCGCATTTCGCGCCTGCGCAGTCCTGATCGTCCAGCTTGCTTGTATCGCCGATCCGTCCCCGGCAAAGTGTCGCGAGTTTTTGCCGCAGGAGACAAGACATGCAATGGCGTGCACTCTGCGTCGCGGCACTGCTGGCGCTGAGCCCGGGCCCGGCGGTTGCGACCACGATACTGATCAATGCGCATATCCATACCATGGATCCGCAGCAACCGGATGCGACGGCACTGGCATGGGATGAAAGCGGCAAGCTGATCGCCGTCGGCGAAGCGCATGCGCTGCAACAACAGTATGGCGATGCGCGCCGTGTCGATGCCGGTGGCGCCGTGGTGGTGCCGGGGCTGATCGATGCGCATGGCCACATGCTCGATCTCGGCATGTTTCTGACCCAAGCCAATCTGGTTGGAGCCGTTTCGAGGGCGGACGCACTGGCGCGACTCGAGAAATTCGCGGCGCACCTTCCCAACGGCGCCTGGTTGATCGGAAACGGCTGGGACCAGAACGACTGGCCCGACAAGCATTTTCCGACCGCTGCCGACCTGGATACCGCGTTCCCGGATCGGCCGGTGTTTCTCAACCGCATCGACGGTCATGCGGCGTGGGTCAACAGCGTCGCCATGAAGCGCGCAAAGAAATCGCTGGATGGCGACTGGCAGCCCGACGGCGGGCACATCGAACGCCTCGGCGGCAAGGCCACCGGCGTGCTGGTCGACAACGCGGTCGGTCTGGTCGCGCAGGCGATTCCGCCGATGAGCGACGCGCAAAAACGCGCGGCCTACAAGGCGGCATTCGCCGACGTGATTGCCGATGGACTGACCGGCGTTGGCGACGCACGCATCGATCTGGCGGATTTCCGGATCCTGCAGGCAATGGATCAGGCCGGCGAGATTCCGTTGCGTTTGTACGAGTTCGCCTATGGAGCGCCGGCGCTTGACTGGTTGTGCGCCCAGGGCGGGCACTGGAACGACAGAACCGGCCACCTGCGGATGCGCACGCTGAAGCAGTTCATGGACGGCGCGCTCGGCAGTCGCGGCGCTGCGCTGCTGGCCGACTACAGCGACGATGCGGGCAATCGCGGCCTGTTCGTCACCTCGCCGGCGGACTATCTCGCGGCCGTGCAGAAGGCGCATGGTTGCGGAATCCAGGTCGCCACGCACGCGATCGGCGATCGCGCCAACCGGCATGTGCTTGACGTGTACGCAAGGGTTCTCGGCAAGGACGCGACGACTACCGATCATCGCTGGCGCATCGAGCACGCGCAGGTTGTCGCCCTGTCCGATATTCCACGTTTCGCGAGCCTGCACTTGATCGCATCGATGCAGCCGACCCATGCCACATCGGACATGCCGTGGGCAGAGCGGCGTCTGGGCAAGGATCGCCTGAAAGGCGCCTATGCCTGGCAACGCTTCCTGCATGCCGGTGTGCCACTCGCGTTCGGTTCGGATTTTCCGGTCGAAAGCTCGAATCCGATGCTCGGCATCTATGCCGCGGTGACGCGCCAGGATCTCGCCGGCCAGCCGCCGGGCGGCTGGTTGCCCGACCAGCGCGTCAGTCGCAAACAGGCATTGGCCGGCTTTACCACCGGAGCGGCGTACGCGCAGTTCATGGAGAACGAAGTCGGCATGCTCAAACCCGGATTGCGCGCCGATTTCGTGATCCTCGACGCCGATCCGATGACGGCAACGGTGCGCCGCATCGCCGATATCAAGCCGTTGAGCACCTGGGTCGACGGCAAGCCGATCTACCGCTCACACGCTCAAACCGCAACCCGGGTTGCGGACTGAGCGCGGCTGCGATCACCGACAGACCGGCGCGTTCGGTGTATGTGGCCGCGCAAGCGGCTACCATCGCATTCGGGAGGACCGCCCATGAGCGAAACCGAAGCGCGTCGCTGGTTGCCCGAGTTCTGCACGTTGCCGACGCTGTTTGCGGTGATGGTGGTTGCCGAACTGGTGGCCCTTGTCGTTGTGCTTACCTCGCGGCCGGCTGCCCTGGCGTGGTGGGGACGCCTCGGTATCATCAGCGTATTCGTGCAATGGCTGGCGCTGCTGGATGTGGTGCTGTTGTGTTCGCTGCGCGAGACGCTGGAGCGTTTGCCGGCGCGCAGGGCATTTGCGCTGGCGTGGTTGTGCGCCGTCATCGGCACTGCCCTCGGCAGCGCGGTCGTGCATTCGATGGA
>JBAVZT010000073.1:0-1587 GCA_049588955.1 Rhodanobacteraceae bacterium
TGCACATCCCAGTTCTGCGGACCGCCATCGACCGAATAAGGCGCGAACGGCCACCAGAACGCGGTGTGCTGCCCGGACGGCGCATAGGTCGGATCGAACTGGCTGTTGCAGGCGCCATTGCCGTGCAGCACGCGCGGAAATTTCTTCGCCGCGCAATCGGCAAAGGTGCTCGCCACGTCGGCGATATTGTTCATGCCGAAAAAGACATTGTAGGCACGCGCCATGTCGGGATCGAAGGCGGCTGCGCGGTATTGCGGCGCGTTTTTCAGCGCGAGATGCAAGGTCACCAGGCTGTGGCTGCCCCAATGCCAATTCTTCGCCTTGTCGCGCACGGCTTGCGGGAACAGCTCCTCGCCGGTCATCGACACGGTGCTGGGAAAATCGATGGCGCTGGCGACGAATTTATCGCCGGCGATGGCGCGGCCATCGGCGAGCTTGACGCCGGTGGCGCGGCCATTTTTGACCGTGATCTCCTTGACGTCGGCGCCGGTGATGATTTCGCCGCCGCCGGCTTCGACCACGCGGGCGAGCGCCTGCACCAGCGTGACCGAGCCGCCGGCCGGCAGGCCGAGGCTGGCGATATTGGAAAATAGCCCGGGAAACACGATGCCGGAGCCGGGCACGTTTTCGGTGGTGATGACGTGCATCAGCGAGGTGAACAGCGTGCGAATGCGCTCGTCGACGAAATGCTTGCGCACCACGCTGAACAGATCGTGCTGGGCGTGCGAGAGTAATTCCTTGGCCATCGGCCCGCTCAGGCGGTCGAGCAGTTGCTCGCGCGGCAGCGGCGCGTTGTACATCAGCGACACCAAGAGCGGGCGCATCTTGATGCAGTAGGTGTGCCAGAGCGCACGGAAACTTTCCGCGTCCTGTTTGGAAAAGCGCGCGAGCGAGGCGCAGGTCCTGTCGATGTCCCTGTGCACCACGACGCAGGTGCCGTCGCGGAACGCCGCGCCCTGCTGCACCGGCGGCTCGATATAGGAAAAACCAAATCGATAAAGCTCGAGGTCGGCGATCAGCGGGCAATATTGAATGCCGATGAAAAAGCTGGAATGCAGATTGAGGCGGAAGCCGGGAAGTTTTTCGCTGTCGGTTGAGGTGCCGCCACCGAGGCGGTCGTTGCGTTCCAGCACCGCGATGCGCAAACCGGCCCGCGCGAGATAAGCCGCGAGCGTCAGACCGTTGTGACCGGCGCCGATCACGACTCCGTCGAAACTCGCCATGCAATCCCCCGGCCGGTACCCAAGACAGTGCGAAAGCTAATCCATTCCCGCACGGGCAACAATGTTGGGCAGCGCGACCCCAATTGCTTTCCGAAAACAATTGGCGCTAGCCTTGCGCGCCTTTCGTTTGCAACCGTACCGGCCGCAACCGTGCGCCAATCTCAAAGCGCCGGCGCGATAACCGCTCGCGAGGAAACCCTGTTCAAGACCTCCATCGACCGGCGCAGCATTCTGACCGGAACGACCGCGTTCGGTGCCGCAAGTCTGTTGCCGCGGCGCGTGCTGGCGCAAGCCACAGCGCCGGCAGCCCGTCCTGGCGCCTCGCTGCCTGCACGCGGCGAATTCGTCGTGCGCGGTGCCTATG
>JBAVZT010000074.1:0-7151 GCA_049588955.1 Rhodanobacteraceae bacterium
CGCGGCGTCGAAAAAGGAAGACAGCAACGTAGCTGCCGCACCTCAGCCGGCGCAAGGCGACAACGGCGATTCGGCGGTGCCGCATGCGCCGCCGGTGCCGTTCGATCCGAGTGTCGCGCGGCCCGACAAATTGCCGTACGCGAGCCCGGCCGTACGTCTGTTCGCCCGTGAATTGGGCGCCGATCTGACGGCGATCACCGGCAGCGGGCGCAAGGGGCGCATTACCAGGGAGGATGTGCAGACATTCGTCAAGCACGCGCTGTCGGGAGGCGCGGCCACAGCTTCATCCGGTGTCGGCGGACTTGCTCTGCTGCCCTGGCCGCAGGTGGACTTCGCCAAGTTCGGCGAAATCGAAATCGCACCGCTGTCGCGCATCAACAAGATTGCCGGCGCCAATCTCGCGCGCAACTGGGCGATGATCCCGCACGTCACCCAACACGACGACGCCGACATCACCGATCTTGAGGCGTTTCGCCGCAAGCTCGGCGAAGAGCAGGCCGGAAAGCGCGGCGAGGGCCTGAAGATCACGCCGCTGGTATTCCTGATCAAGGCCGTTGTTGCGGCGTTGAGGCAGTTCCCGCGTTTCAACGCCTCGCTCGACGCGAGTGGCGGGAATCTGGTGCTGAAAAAGTATTTCCATATCGGCATCGCGGTCGATACGCCGGATGGTCTGGTGGTGCCGGTGATCCGCGATTGCGATCGGAAGGGTCTGCTGGATCTCGCGCGCGAACTTGGCGAGATATCCGGAAAGGCGCGCGAAAGAAAACTCGGGCCGGCCGAGATGTCGGGTGGCTGCTTCTCGATTTCGAGCCTGGGCGGCATCGGCGGCACCGCGTTCACGCCGATCATCAACGCGCCGGAAGTGGCAATACTCGGCGTGTCGAAATCGCAGATGCGACCGCTGTGGAACGGCAAGGAGTTTGTCCCGCGCCTCGTGTTGCCGTTGTCGCTTAGTTACGACCACCGCGTCATCGACGGCGCTGCGGCGGCGCGCTTCACCGCCTACCTGGCCCAGGTTCTGGGGGATCTGCGCCGGCTGCTGCTCTGAGAGCCCGATGGCCGATTCGATTGCCCAGCACGTACACGAGGCCCGCGCCGACACGCTCGGTACGTTCAGCTCGGTGCTGCAGCATGTCAGCGATTTTCTCAATATCCAGCTGATCAATACAGAAGGCGTCAAGTTGACCATCGGCGCCGTGATTGCGGCTCTGGTCGTGCTGCTGATCGTGCTGGTGATCTCGCGCGTGGTGCGCTCGGGGATCAATCGTTACGCGGGAAGGCACCAGTCCAATCAGGCGGCGCTGTACACCGTCGCGCAACTGGTGCACTACGCGCTGCTGGTGATCGGCGTGATGATCGCGTTGTCGGTGGCCGGCATTCCGCTGAGCAAGTTCGAGATCTTCGCCGGCGCACTGGGCGTGGGCCTGGGTTTCGGCATGCAGGCGATCTTCTCGAACTTCGTGTCGGGTCTGATCATCCTGTTCGACCGCAGCCTGAAAGTCGGCGATTTCGTCGAGCTGTCCAACGGTGTCCACGGCACGGTGCGCGATATCCATATCCGTGCAACGCTGATCACCACCAACGACAACATCGACATCCTGGTGCCGAACTCCGCTTTCGTCACCAACAACGTGGTCAACTGGACGTTGCGCGAGGCCTCGCGGCGTCAGCGCATTCCATTCGGTGTGGCCTACGGCAGCGACAAGGAGTTGGTCAAGAAAGCCGCGCTCGAAGCCGCCGCCGAGGTGCCGTTCACGCTGACCCACGAGGGGCCGCGCCGCCCGCAGGTGTGGTTGACCGGTTTCGGTGATTCCTCGCTCGATTTCGCACTGGTGGTCTGGCTCAACGGCGATGCGGTCAAGCGGCCGGGTCATGTGAGTGCCGCATACACCTGGGCGCTGCATACGGCGCTCGAGAAATACGACATCGAAATCCCGTTTCCACAACGCGATCTGCATGTGCGTTCGTGGTCCGAATGTGCCGAAGTGAAAATGCGCGAAGCCTCTTTGCAGGATCAACGACGCTCGGGTGAATCGACAGCCAAGCGGCAGGTTGCGCACCACGAGCGTGCGAGACTTGCCGAAAACGACGCCGCACGCGAGGTGGAACGGGAAATCGGGGAAGCACGGCAACGCGAGGCGAGCCAGGACACGTCGGCTGGAGCTGCCGAAACCAGCGAGTCGCGTTCGCGCGATCGATTTCCGGACGACGCCGATGACCGCGGCGCGGACCTCGATACCGAACGACCCGACCAATCGACGTAACGCGCAACGAAGGATTCAGGGATCAGACATGGCCAAGACGATCGAACTCAAGGTGCCGGACATCGGCGACTTCGGCGACGTGCCGGTGATCGAGGTGCTCGTGAAGGCCGGCGAGCGCATCGGCAAGGAGCAGAGCCTGCTGACGCTCGAGTCGGACAAGGCGACCATGGACGTCCCGGCATCCAGTGCCGGCGTGATCAGGGAAATCAGGGTCAAGGAGGGCGACAGCGTATCCAAAGGCGATGTGATTGCGCTGATCGAGGTGGATGAAGCGGGAGCGGCCGCTGCGGAGTCGGCGCCCGCCAGCGAGCCGGCAAGGACCGAGCCGGATGATCGGAAACGCGCTGCCGGCTCCGGGCGCATTGGCGCAAGCCGACATGGGCACGAAACCGCGCGCGACGCCGATTCATCGAAGGTCGCTGCGGACTCCGGTCGCAAGGCGGACATCGAGTGCCAGCTGTGCGTTCTCGGTTCCGGTCCGGGCGGCTATACGGCCGCATTTCGCGCGGCCGATCTGGGTCTCGATGTGGTGCTGATCGAACGCTATCCGACTCTCGGTGGCGTCTGCCTCAACGTCGGCTGCATTCCCTCGAAGGCGCTGTTGCACGCCGCTGCCGTGCTCGACGAGGCCGAGGCGATGGCGTCACACGGCATCAGTTTCGGCAGTCCCAAAATCGATCTGGTCAAATTGCGGGAATTCAAGAACAAGGTGGTCGGCAAGCTCACCGGCGGTCTCGCGGCGATGGCAAAACAGCGAAAGGTGCGAGTCGTCAGGGGTGTCGGCGCATTCGTTTCGCCGCATGAAATTGAAGTCAACCAGGGCGGCGATGCCGGCACCTTGATCCGCTTCGAGCAGGCGATCATCGCGGCTGGTTCGCAATCGCTGAAACTGCCGGGTTTCCCGTGGGACGACGAGCGCATGGTCGATTCGACCGGCGCGCTTGAACTCGCCGATGTACCGAAGAAAATGCTGGTGGTCGGCGGTGGCATCATCGGGCTCGAAATGGCGACGGTCTACGCGGCGCTCGGCAGTGAAGTGACCGTGGTGGAGTTGATGGACCAGCTCATGCCCGGCACCGACGCGGACCTGGTCAGGCCGTTGCAGCAACGCATCTCCAAACGCTACAAGGGGATCCACCTCAAGACCAGAGTGGTGGAGGCCAAAGCGCAGAAGAACGGCATCAAGGTGACGTTCGAGGGCGACAGCATTCCCGGGACCTCGATCTTTGATCGCGTGCTGGTGGCGGTTGGCCGCAGCGCGAACGGTGGGCGGATCGGCGCCGACAAGGCCGGTGTGCGCGTCGACGAGCGCGGTTTGATTGCGGTCGACGGGCAGATGCGCACCAATGTCCCGCACATCTTCGCGATCGGCGATCTGGTCGGACAGCCGATGCTCGCGCACAAGGCCACGCATGAAGCCAAGGTCGCCGCCGAAGTCGCAGCCGGCATGAAGAGCGGATTCGATGCGCGCGCGATTCCGTCGGTGGCCTACACCGATCCGGAAATCGCCTGGGTCGGCGTGACCGAGCGCGAAGCGAAACAGCAGGGCCTTGCGATCGGCATCGGCAAGTTTCCGTGGGCCGCGAGCGGCCGCGCGATCGGCATCGACCGCACCGAAGGTTTCACCAAACTCATCTTCGACGAGGCGAGCGAACGCATCATCGGTGCGGGCATCGTCGGCATTCACGCCGGCGACCTGATTTCCGAGCTTGCGCTCGCGATCGAGATGGGCTGCGAAGCCGCCGATATCGCGCTGACCATCCATCCGCATCCGACCTTGAGCGAGTCGGTCGGCATGGCGGCGGAGGTCTACGAGGGTACGATCACCGATCTGTACCTGCCGAAAAAGAAATAAAGGGAGATCAGCATGACCGCACAGATTGCGGGGTTCGTTTTCGGAACGCTGCTGCTCATCGTCGGTGCCGACTCGTTTGTTCGTGGCGCGTCCGGCCTGGCCTTGCGCAGTGGAGCGAGCAGTTACGCGGTGGCGCTGCTGTCCACTGCGCTCGGTGCGCTGGTACCGGCGCTTGCGGTGACGCTGGCTGCGGGATTTTCCGATCGTCCGGAACTCGCGCTCGGCAACCTCATCGGCAGCAGCATCGGGCAAGTGGGGCTGATCCTGGGTATCTGCGCGCTGACTGCGCCGCTGCGCGCGCGCATGAAACTGTTCGTGTGGCTGGACCCGGCCGTGATCGGCGCGGTCATCCTGGTATGGCTGCTCGCGCTCGATGCGCGCCTCGGTGCGCTCGACGGCGCCATCCTGCTGATCGCCTACATCGCGGTCGTGGCGATGGTCGTACGCGGCGCGCGGCGCGAAGACCATGCCTTGCGCAACGAACTGGAAAATGCGACCGGCACCCAGATGCTGGTCTGGCGCGACGGGTTGCGCGTCGTCGTCGGGGTGCTGGTGCTGCCGTTCGCGGCGGTATGGCTGGTCGATGGCGCGTTGGCCATCGCTCACGGCTTCGCGTTGTCACCGGTGGTGATCGGACTGGTGCTGCTCGGCGCCGCGACCGCTCTGGCCAGTGTCTGGCCGACGGTGCTTGCGGCTCGGCGCGGGCAAAGCGATTTCGCGATCGGGCATGCGCTCGGCGCGGTGCTCGGCAATTTGTTGTTGCTGCTCGGCGGCCTTGCCCTGTGGCAGAGCGTGAACGTTGCGCGTTCGTTGCAGCACGTGGAAATTCCGGCGCTGCTCGTGCTCAGTGTGGCGATCTATCCGATGATGCGCAGCGACGGTGAATTGTCCCGGCGCGAGGGAATCATTCTCGTCGCGGCTTATGCGGTGTTCCTGATCGGTGAGAGCTGGCTGGCCAGCGCCGGCTGAAGCGTTCGCGATTGCGGCGAAGTGCCGTCGATGCCGGTTTCACTCGTCCTCGGAGCCAGCGGCGCAGTTGGGCGATTTCTGCTTCCACGCTTGCGCGCGGCAAGTCATGCGGTGCACGCGCTGAGCCGCCACAATCACGCCGACAGCGTCGGGCTGCACTGGCTGACGGGCGATCTCTACGCCGCAATGCCCGAGCTGCCGAGGCTCGACGCGATTTTCAGCCTCGGGCCGCTGGACGGCCTGGCACGCTGGCTCCGCGGCGCCGAATTCGATGGCAGTCCGAGATTGATCGCGCTCGGTTCGATGAGCGTCGTGAGCAAGCGCGATTCGTCCGATGTCGCCGAACGCGCCATGGCCGAACGGCTCGCGCAGGCAGAGCGGACGGTGATGCAAAGTGCGGCTCGGCGCGGCATGAACTGGACCCTGTTGCGACCGACGATGATCTATGGTGCCGGCCTGGACCGCAGCCTGACACCGCTGGCACGTTTCGGCATGCGCTGGCGGGTGTTCCCACGACTGCCGTGCGCTGCCGGATTGCGCCAGCCGGTGCACGCGGACGATCTGGCGATCGCCTGTCTGGCGGCTTTCGACAGCCCGAATGCGAGCGGTCGTACCTATGCACTTGGCGGCGGAGAACGCCTCGCGTTCGGCGTCATGCTGGAGCGCATACGCGCATCGTTGCCGGCAACCACATTGCCATTGCGCTTGCCGCGAGCAGCACTGCGAACGATCGCCCGAACCGCACGGTTTTTCCCACGGCAGCGATTGAGCCTGGCCAGCCTTGCCCGTCTGGACATCGACCTGATCGCCGATGACGGTGCGGCACGCGTGGATCTTGGCTGGGCTCCGCGCGCATTCCGACCCGATGCGCGCTGCTGGATCCCGCCATCGCTGTCGTGAAGGCTATGCCGCGAACCCCTCCGCGCTGCTAAGATGCGACAACTTCCCGCCACCATTCGAGGCTCCGGCATGCGCATTCGAGCGATCATCGTACTGGCCTTGTCGTCGTGCCTGCTGGCGTCGTGCGGTGGCGGCAGCAACAGCTCGCAGGTCGTGCCTCCGCCGCCAGGGCCGCCCGGCAACGGGGTCGTGCTCGCCGCGCAATTCGATCCGTCCGCCGGCGTGGTGCCGTTTCCGACCGACCTGCTGCTGTCGGGCACGACCGATCTGACCCTCAATATACCGGTTGCCGACCCGAGCGATTACAGCGATCCGAAGGTCGCGCTCGACGCGCTCGACGGCTTCAGCACGGTCGCGCCGTGGACGACCACGTTTTCGATGGCCCCTGACGCGAACTCGATCGTCGGCGGACAGGATGTACGCCTGTTCGAAGTCACGCTGTCCGGCCCCGGCGGCGCCGTGACCGGTGTGGTGCGCGAACTGCAATCGCCCCAGGAGTTCGTTGCAGTTCTGGCACCGTCGGATGGCAGCGGCCACACGCTGGCGATCGTGCCGACCAGGCCGCTCAAGCAGGCGACCTCCTACATGGCGGTGTTGACCAAGGGCATCACCGATACCAGCGGCAACCCGGCCGTGCAGGATATTCCCTATTTCCTCGCCGAGCGTCCCGACGTCCTGTGCGTGGACGGTCACAGCACCGATCCCTCGCTCGACGATGCAACGGCGTGCGCGCTCGAGCCCCTGCGCATTCTGGTCAATGCGCAGGAAAGCGCGGCCGCGTCGGCCGGCGTCAACAGCAGCCAGATCGTGTTGTCGTGGGTGGCCACGACCGAGGCGATCACGCCGGTGCTCGGCCGGCTCGCCGCAACCGTCGCGCAAAGTCCGCCGGCCGTGACACATGTCGCGCCGACCGGCGAGACGCTCGGCGATCTCGGCGCGGGTCTGCCGCCGGTGGCGGACATCTACATCGGCACGATCGACCTGCCGTACTACCTCGGCGTGCCGGACGCGGGCGATCCGACCGCGCCGCTGACCGACTTCTGGGAGGCAGCGCCGGGGGCCTATGTGCCACCGTTCGATCAATTCGGACTCGATCCGACTTCGACCAATGTAACCTACGCCAATCCGGTTCCGGTGCAGACGTCGGTCCAGACCGTACCGTT
>JBAVZT010000075.1:0-23560 GCA_049588955.1 Rhodanobacteraceae bacterium
GTTCAAAGTTGATCTGCTGCTGGATATCCATGTACAGCGTGTAGTCCGGATCCTGCACCGTATAGACGACTTCGAAGTCGAATGAACTGTCGCCGAATCCCTTGAAGTGGACGCGATTGAGCTCGACCTGGTCGAGATTGCGCACGATGTCGCCCGTTATCTCGACCACCTTCTGTACCTTCTCGCGCGGAGTGTCCATCGTGACGCCGAACGCAAACACGATGCGACGCGTCGCCATGCGCCCGTAGTTGCGGATGATCTGGCCGAGCAGCTTGGCATTGCCGACGCTGATTTCCTCGCCGCTCAGCGAGCGGATGCGCGTCGTCTTGACACCGACGCGTGTGATCGTGCCGAGGAAATCGCCGAACTGGATAAAATCGCCGATCGTGAAGGGCTTGTCGAGGCCGATGCTGAGCGAGGCGAACAGGTCCCCGAGCACGTTCTGCAGCGCCAGTGCGACCGCAACGCCGCCCACGCCGAGGCTGGCCACGAGCGCGGTGATGTTGACGCCCATGATGCCGAGCACCGCGAGGAGAATCGTGCTCCACACCAGGGTGCGGGCGAACCAGCCGAGCATCGCCAGCACCACGGGGTTGGTCTCGATCTCCGCGGTCCTTGAAAGGTGCGAGCCGGTCCAGGCCCGGATCGCGGTATTCAGCCACAGGCCGATCTGCAGACCGGCCATCAGGAACGCGAGACGATCCAGCCAGACCTGCGTCTTGTCCGGCAGGTCCAGCACATGGATGCCGATCAGCACGAACAGCAGAAATATCAGGGTGCCGCTGGTGCGCTGAAGAGCGGAGGCGGTCGCGATCAACATGTCCGAAGAAGCATGCTCGGCGAGCTTCTTGAGCCGCCTTGCGAGCAACCGTAGCGCCGCATTCACGACAGCGTAGCCGCCGAGCGCAATGATGATCCCGAGCAACCATTGTGCGGCGGGAATGCCGAGCAATGTTTGCTGAGCCAGCCAATCCGGTACGCTGATCATGAATCCTTGCCGAAGTATTTCGCGAGACGTTCGCGCCAGCCCGGCGCGTTGATGCGTTGGAGCAGCGAGGTGTCGATTGCCTCGCGCAGCGGGCTGCCGCTCGGCAGCGCAAAGGCATAGTCCTGTCGCTCGAGGTTGATCGGCAACACGCGCAGGCTCGAGCTGTAGCGCTCGCGAATGGTCCAGCGCAGCAACGGCGCGTCGTAGACAACCGCATTGACGCTGCCCGCAGCCAGCCGTTGCAGTGCAGCGTCGAGATCCTGGCTGTCGTCAAACGCGATATGTTCGCGCTTGAGCCAGGCTCCGCTGGTGCTCTGCGCGACACTGACGACGTGCACGTGCGAAAGGTCATCGGCGCTGCGCACCCGACTCGAGAGCTTGCCAACGGTCAGCGCGCTCGTGATCGAGGCGGTAAAGAACGACACCACGAGCAGCGCCGTCAGCATCCAGACCAGCCCGAGCACGCGGCCCCCCACCGTGCGCGGGGCGATATCGCCGTAGCCGACGGTGGTCATGGTCACCATCGCCCACCAGAAGCCCGAAAAAATGCCCTGGGTCCGACTGCCGCCGAACTGCTCGGGATTGTGCTTGTGCTCGACCAGCCATGCCAGCACGCCAACCACGAGGAGGAGCAGCGCCAGCGTGCCGATCACCTTCAGGAACGCCGGTGATACCAGTGCGCGCACGACTGCGATCCAGCCCGCGTTCTCGTCGCTGCGCACCGCGATGCCGAGCCCGGAGCTTGTAATCGGATGGGCGAAATCCATCCGGCGTTCGCGCTCGGCGGTCGTCGTGATCGCGCCGAGACCGACATCGACCTGATTGTTCGCCACGGCGTTCAGCAGGCCATCAAGGTCGTGGCGCTGGTACCGATATTTCCAGCCGTGGTCTGCAGCAACTTCCTGCCAGAGTTCGACTGCGAGGCCGCGATAACCGCTGCCGTCGGCGATCACGAACGGCGGCGCGACCTTGACGCCGACCACCAGCGGGCGCGACGGGGCAGGGCCGGCGGACGCGGGCGGCTCGGTTGCGGCGAGCGGGCGTGCAATCAGAAAACCGATGAGCAGCAGCGCGCAAGTCGGAAGTAATCGCAGAGATCGAAAACGCATTCGTTGTGTTCTTTGAAAACATCAGGATCCGTGCCGATGCGCTGCCGATGGGCGTCAAATGGAACGCGGGCGTTGAGACGGAACCGGCGTATTTCGGAAAACCGGCGCAAGGTGCGGCACGGGCATTGAGTATACAAAACCGGTCCGCACCCCGTGGCCGGGACTTGTACTGCGGCGCCGGAGCAGCAATTATCGGTTCGCCCGACTGTCGGGCACACCGCCCAGCGGCTGAAATTCCGCTTTCAGCGTAAGGTGGCGCTCCGCCCGCAAGCCTCGGACAAGGGGAACGCAATGCCGACCAACCCTGGCCATTCCACTGCCATCGATGACCGCCGACTCAAGCGCCACGTCGGTATGGTCGGCCTGTTGTTCACGGCGGTCGGCGCGGTCATCGGTTCGGGCTGGCTGTTCGGGGCACTCAATGCCGCGCAGCAGGCCGGTCCGGCGTCGGTCCTGTCCTGGATGATCGGCGCGATCATGATCCTGTTCATCGGCTTGAGCTACGCCGAGCTCGGCACGATGTTTCCGGTGTCAGGCGGGGTCGTTCGTTTTCCGCATTTCGCGTTCGGCTCGTTCGCGAGCTACACCTCGGGCTGGATCACCTGGCTTGCGGTGTCGTCGACCGCGCCGATCGAGGTTGAAGCCGCGCTGCAGTACGCGGCGAACTACGTACCGTGGCTGCAGCAGATGCAGGACGGCACGCCCGTGCTCACGCTGCCCGGCTACTTCGTCGCGGCCGGACTCATGTTGCTGTTCAGCCTGGTCAACCTGATCGGCATCCGCTGGTTCGCGCGGCTCAACAATGCGCTGGTATGGTGGAAGATCGCGATCATCTGCCTGGTCGTGGTCGCGTTCCTGACTGCCGAAGTGCATGTCGAGCATTTCAGCCAGGCCGCGCACGGCGGCTTCATGCCGTTCGGCTGGCATGGCGTGTTTTCCGCGATCGCGACCGCGGGCATCGTGTTTTCCTATCTCGGATTCCGCCACGGCATCGAACTCGCGGGCGAAACCGACAATCCGCAGCGCAACGTGCCAATCGCGATCCTGGGTTCGCTGGGCCTGTGCGCAGTGATCTACATCGCGCTGCAGATCGCGTTCATCGGCGCGCTGCCGCCCGAAGCGCTCGCGAACGGCTGGGCGAACATTGGCGCGACGTTCAGCGGCGGACTCGATCAGAAGGCGATCGCGTTCGGACCGCTCGCGACGCTCGCGACCACGCTCGGCATGACCTGGCTCGCGATCCTGCTCTATATCGACGCGTTCATTTCGCCGGCCGACACGGGCCTCATCTACTCGACAGTGAGCACGCGCATTTCCTATGCGATGGGACGCAACGGCAATGCGCCGGCCGCGCTCGCGAAGGTCAACGAGCGTGGAGTGCCCTGGGTCAGCGTGATCGTGAGTTTCGTGGTCGGGCTGATCTTTTTCCTGCCGTTCCCGGGCTGGCAGAAATTCGTCGGCTTCGTGACGTCGGCGACGGTGCTCTCGTTCGGCGCCGGGCCGCTCGCGCTGGTCGCGTTGCGCAAGGAGCTGCCCGATCACGTGCGCCCGTTCCGGTTGCCTGGCGGCATCGTGATTCCGTATCTGGCCTTCCTGTCCTCGAACCTGATCGTGTTCTGGTCGGGCTGGAACATAGACTGGAAACTCATGCTCGCGGTCGTGCTCGGGTTCATCCTGCTCGGCGTGCACGAGACGATGCAGGGCAAGCACACGCCGCGCATGGATTTCCGCGCCGGTTTCTGGATGCTGCCGTGGCTCGGCGGACTTACGCTGATCAGCTGGCTCGGCGCGTATCCGGAGCCGTCTGCGAACGCGGGCAACCTCGGGATACTCAAGCTCGGCTCCGCGTTCGTCGTGATTGCGTTGTTCTCGGCCCTGATCATGTGGCTCGCGTATCTGTGGCGCCTGCCGACTGCGCGGGTCGAGGAACACTTGCGGGAATGCTGGACCGATCCGGAAATCGACGAGCTGCCGTCGCCATAGACGGCGTGGTGCTGACCGTCATCGCGCCGTGCGTCGCGCCGAATCGCCGATCAGCGGGTAGCGGCCCAGCCTTCCACGGCTTCGACGAAGCGCAGACAGTCGGCGTAACGGTTGTAGAGCGGTACCGGCGCGGCGCGGATCACGTCGGGCTCGCGCCAGTCGACGATGATGCCGTTCGCGTGCAAGTGCTCGTACAGGCTGCGCCCGGCGTCGCGCGGACCCCGGACGCACAGCGAAAGCTGACAACCGCGTCGATCGGCATCGCGTGGTGTGACGACTTCCAGCACGTGTGCGACCCGGTGGTCGATGAGCCATTCGAGATAGCCGGTCAGCTTGCGTGATTTTTCACGCAGCGCCTGCATGCCGGCCCGGGCGAATATGCCCAGCGACACACGCAACGGTGCGAGCGCGAGGATCGGCGGATTGGACAATTGCCACCCGTCGGCACCGGCGCTTGGCACGAAGTCCGGACCCATTCGAAAGCGCGAATCCTTGTCGTGTCCCCACCAGCCCGCAAAGCGCGGCAGCGCGGCGCGTGCATGGCGCTCGTGCACAAAGCAACCGGCAACTGCGCCGGGGCCGGCATTGAGGTACTTGTAGGTGCACCAGACCGCAAAATCGCACTGGCTGTCGTGCAGATGAAGATCGACATTGCCGGCCGCGTGTGCGAGATCGAAACCGACCACACAACCCTTGCGCCGCGCGGCTTCGGTTATGGCGCCGAGATGGAATACCTGACCGCTCAAGTATTGCACTCCGGGCAGCAGCACCAGCGCCACGCGTTCGCCATGCCGATCGATGGCGCGCAGAAGCGAGTCATCGGAAACCGTCGCACCGTTGTCGGGCGCGATCTCGATCAGTTCATTGGCCGGATCGAAACCGTGGAAGGCAATTTGCGAAGCGACTGCATACCGGTCGGAAGGAAACGCACCGCTTTCGATCAGGATCGCCGCGCGTTCGGCCGTCGGCCGGTAGAAGCTGACCATCATCAGATGCAGATTCACGGTCAATGAGTTCATGGCGACCACTTCCGTCGGTTCGGCGCCGACCAGCGCGGCCAGATCGTCGCGCACGAACTCGTGATACGGCATCCACGGATACCTGCCGCGAAAATGGGCCTCGACTGCGAACCGCTGCCAGTCATCGAGCTCATCGAGCAGGGCCTGACGCGTCGCACGCGGCTGCAGGCCGAGCGAGTTGCCGCAGAAATAGGTCTGTTCGGATCCGAGCTGATGCGACGGAATCAGAAACTCGTCGCGGAATGCCGCGAGCGGGTCGCGCGCGTCGGCCTCCAGCGCCCAATCCTGGTCCGCCCGGTACTCCTCCGCCGCGCTCATCGAGGCGCTTGCTTGAGGGAAGCGAACACGCTGGCGCAGCCACTTTCGAACATTTCAATCCAGCTCGGCGGCGCGGCATCGATCAACGGACGCTGGCAGCGCACCTGCACCGCAATCGTGCCGGTCAGAAAAAAGCTGTCGCGCACCAGATAGCGGGTCTTGCCACGTTGCACGAAATATTGATGCGCCGAACCCTCGCTGTGTGCGCGGTCCAGTTCGTAACCGGGCTGCGCTTTGGACAGATCGAACTCGGCCTGCACTGCGCCGGCGAATTCCGCAGGCGACTGGAGGCTGCGCGTCTTGACCGTGACGCTGGCGGTCTCTGCGCCGTCGGCAATCGCCGGATCGGGCACCTGGAACACGATCGCTTGCGGATCGCCGTCGGTCTTCTCCATGATGGCGCTCCAGCCGGCCGGGACACTGAAATGCACCTGGCCGTTGTTCAGCGTGCGGTCGGTCGCGTCCGCGGCGAACGCGAAGACGCCAATGCACATCAATGCCGCCGTGGTCGTGATTGCGTTGCGTAAACCTGGCATTGCCTACTCCGGTCTTGGTGCGAAACGCTCGAGTGTCAAGTCGAGCCACTCGAGCGCGCTGCCGTGATAAAGACGCGCCTGCTGGTCGAGCGGCAGCCCAAGTGCAGCGATACCACTACCGGGCTCCTGCTCGCCGAGCGGGAACGGATAGTCGGTGCCGAGCATGACCGACTTGACGCCGGCCACTTCGATCAGATAGCGCAACGCGGCATCGTCGTGCACGCAAGAATCGAAGTAGATACGCCCGAAATAGTCGCGCGGATTGCGCGCATTGTCGGTGGCGACCAGGTCCGGGCGCATGCGAAATCCGTGCTCGATGCGCCCGATGGTGTAGGGGAACGAACCGCCGCCGTGGGCGAGACACACGCGCAACCGCGGCAGCCGTTCGAGCACGCCTCCGAAAATGAGACAGCACGCCGCGCGCGACTGCTCGGCCGGCATACCGACCAGCCAGGGCAGCCAGTATTTGGGCATGGACTCGCGCCCCATCATGTCCCACGGATGCACCAGAATGGCGGCACCGAGATCCGCCGCCGCCTCGAATACCGGAAACAGCTCGGGCGCGTCGAGATTCCACTCGTTGATGTGTGAGCCGACCTGCACGCCCTGCAGGCCCAGTTGTTCGACGCAACGTTCCAGTTCCTGGATCGCGAGCGTCGGCGATTGCAGCGGGATGGTGCCGATGCCGGCGTAATGACGAGGCTGGTCGCGGCAGATCCCTGCGGTGTGATCGTTCAGAAAACGGTGCAGTTCAAGCGCCTGGCTGGGTTTGGCCCAGTACGAAAACATGACCGGCACGGTCGAAATCACCTGCGCATCGACGCCGTGCTGCGCATAGTCCTCGCGCCGCACGTCCGCGTCGAACGCACTTGCCCACACCTCGCGGAAAAAATGGCCATCCTTGTAGATGCGGTGGCGGCCATGGTCGCTGACCATGACCGGAAACCGCTTGTCACCGTATTTGGCGGCCAGGTCGGGCCACGTGCGCGGCAGGATGTGGGCGTGAGTATCGATCTTGAGCATGACGGCGCAGTTTAACCCGCAACGCGCGCGCTGCCTCGTGCGCCAAGCCGCGTTATTTCATTTTGGCCTCGACCTGGCACAGGCCGGACAGAATGTGCGCTTGCCATTTGCCACGGGAAAAACACGGCGTAGAATAGCTGCACTTGGAGCGAAGGGAGGACGCGCCATGAATCGACGATTTGGTACAGCGATACTGCTGCTGGCCGCGCAGTTGCTCGTAGCGGCGCCAGTTCACGCGTCGGTTGGGTTGATCGGCTTCGGCGTTGACGGCTCACCGCCTCCCTCCAGTAACGTATTCACCTCAATCGGAACCCAGCAGGCTCCGGGACCGCAATCCGACGCCGGCGCAGGCGCTGTCTGGCCGGTCGCCGTCAACACGACGCTGCTGACGACACTGCCGGCTAGCGCCGCACTGCCGTGACGTTGACTCGCATGCGCTCGCAAGCGCGTGGTCCACAAGGTTTCCTGTGGACCGGCCGCGGCGGCGATTGCAGTGCGTTGTTCAGTGCGATACCCAACCACGTCCGCGCCGTGATTTCGTGTCTCAACGCACCCTACGGTGTCGAGACCACGACCGCTGGCGTCCAGTTAACCCGATACGACGCGTATTTGCCGCCTCCGGATGGCCCGCTGGCACCCGAAGTCCCGGTCGAGTCAGGCGGTGAACCGCAGCCATCCAGCCCGCCCGGCACACCCACGGACGATCAGCAAGTCGATGTCCTCGTGCTCTATACGTCAGCCGTTCGACAGGCGGTCGAGGCGATGGGAATGAATGTCCAGCAGGTCATGCGGGACGAGGTCGACACAACGCAGATGGCAATGGACCGCAGCACATCGCCGGGTGATCCCGTTATTGCCGACGTGCACTTCGTTCATGCGGCGGAGGTTTCGCGCGTGGACAGTGGCGAGTTCAGTTTGGACTTGGAATACCTTCGAACTGATCCTGAGCCTGTCGCCTTGCGGAACTACTGGGCAGCCGATCTCGTTATGTACGTTCGTGAAACAACACCAGATCCATCATTCTGTGGTTTGGCCTACGAGCCAAGTGTCGGCACGACACCGCCACCGGGTTCAGGCTTCGCACCGTATGCGGTTGGCGTAACAAAACGCGTCTGCTCATTTTCTCCGTACGGATTTGAGCATGAGTTCGCCCATATCTTTGGCGCCAACCATAATCCGGAGAGCGAGGGCAATCCAACCCCGCTTGAACCTTGGGCTTATGCCCACTGGGCCAATCCCCTCAACCCGGACGATGGCCACCGCACGATCGTGGCATACATCATCAGCGCCTGTCACGGGCAATGCACGCAGGTGCTCAACTACTCCAATGCCGATATCTATGTGGGCGCCCCGGGCGACCCGGATCGATTCCACACCGGTATCGCGGACCACCGTGAAAATGCCCGCGTCATCGCCGAGTTTGCACATACGACCGCTCAATACCGCGCAAGCATTGGGCGCATATTCGCCGACGGTTTCGAATGAGGCGCACTCGTGAAAGCAACGGCGTTGCTACTTTCCCTTGTCGCTGCAGGGTCGGTTGCGCAAGCCGGAAACCCACCGATTGTCGTGCCGGCCGATGTCTCGGTTGGTTTCACGGCGCAGCAGAGCACTGAACTGGTACCTGGCCAATCGATCAACTTTACGTTGTCTGTGACGAATCATGGACCTGAACCGGTCGACCGATTAGCCTTGTTCAGCACTACGTTTGTCGATGAGTTCGACATTCATGACGCCTCGACCGACTGTCAAAATCTGGTTACGGCAGTCGGTGATGGGGAAGGCTTTTACTATTTGTTTCTTTGGTTTCCCACGGATCAAGGCACACTTGCCGTCGGCGAAACACTAAGCTGTCAACTGCGCCTTGTCCTAACCTCCCAAGCCCCCGCGGTGTTTCCATTCGGATTTTTCATACCACTGGATGGTTTTGTGGACATCAACCCGGACAACGACAGCGTCACGGTGTATTTGCGCCGAGCCGCCGCGCCGATTCCTTCACAGTCGCCACTGATGTTGCTTCTGCTCGCCACCTTGCTCACCGCGGCTGGATCCTTGCGCTTGCGCTCACTGGGCATGGATCGATTCCACACCGGTATTGCGGACCAAAGCGAAAACGCGCGAGTGATTGGCGAAACTGCGCATGCAACGGCGCAATACCGAGCCAGCCTCGGGCGCATCTTCGCCGATGGCTTCGAGTGAGCGAAATGCACGTTCCAAGCGTGCCGCGCGCTATCTGGTTTCGCTCGTTTTACTCGTTGCGCCTACCGCTAGGGCCTTCCCGATTCCTGTGCCGGCCGATATATCCGTCAGCCTTACGGCGGAGCCGACTACCAATTTGATACCAGGAGAATCGGTTTACTTCACGTTGTCGGTTACCAACAATGGCCCCGACCCGGTTAGCGAAATTGGGCTGGTAAGCGCAGATTTTGTGGATCAATTCGACCTGAACGATGGGTCCGTTTGCCAAGACATGCACTTGATTGTCGTCGATGGCGCGGCCTTCTATTACCACTTTCTCTGGTATCCAACCGACGCTGGAGTCCTGGCCGTAGGAGAAACGCGAAGTTGCCAGATGCGACTGGTCCTGACGTCTCAGACGCCTGCCATATATCCTTTCAGCTTCTCGCTACTGAATGGATTCGAGGACATTAACCCGGACAACGACAGCGCAACAGTCGTTCTACAACGAACTGTCGCACCGATTCCGGCACTCTCGCCGGCAATGTTGCTTCTTCTGGGAGTATCGCTAGGCGTGGTCGGCTGCCTTGTGGCTCGACGTTTGATACCAATGCGGACTCGAACGTAGCGCATCGACAACGCAGCATCCGGTGACGGCTTGCTCAGCCCTTCAGGGGGCGTGCAAACCAAAAGCGTTGCCCAAGCGGCGATCAGCCGCGATATCTTTCCGGCGCCGGGCTCACATGCCCGCAGCCTTCGCAGGTGCGCGCATCGACCGAGCGATAGTAGCGATCGAACACCGGCGGAAAATCCGTCTCGATATCGCGCAGATGGAAAAACTCTTCGTAGAGCTTGTGGTTGCACTTCTCGCAAAACCACACGAGACCATCGCGTTCGTCGGGCCGACGTTTGCGCTCGACCACGAGGCCGATCGAGCCGGCCATGCGCTGAGGCGAATGCAGCACACGTGGCGGCAGATAGAAAATTTCACCGGTGCGGATCGGAATGTTGCGTACCTTCCCGTCCTCCTGGATCTTGAGCACCATCTCGCCTTCGAGTTGGTGGAAGAATTCGCCGCCCTCGTCGTGGTGGTAGTCGCTGCGCGTGTTCGGGCCGCCGACCACCATCACGATGAAATCGTCGGCGACGATGCATTTGTTGCCGACAGGTGGTTTCAAAAGGTCGCGATGCGTGTCGATCCAGTGTTCGAGGTTGAAGGCGGCAGGCAGCATGGCAATCGCTCCTTCGGGCTGATCCGGGGGTCAACCGCAGTTTAGTGCGGAACGGTCGGTCGGGTTCAGGGGCTGCGGACCGCGCGCAGCGCCGCAACGCATTTCAACTCGATCGCGATCGCGGTGGGCAGTGCATCGATGCCGAGCGTGGTGCGACAGGGCGCGCTGGTGCTGTCGGGGAAATACTCGGAGTAGATGCGGTTGTATGCGGTGAAGTCGCGTGCGATATCCGTGAGGAATACGACGATGTCGACGAGATCCTCCCAGCGGGCGCCGCTCGCTTCGAGGACGGCACGCACGTTTGCAAAGACCTGATGGCATTGCGCCTCGATGTCGTAGCCGATCACGCGGCCATCGGCATCATGGACGTTGCCGGGAATTTCGTGGGTGCCGGGCTTGCGCGGGCCGACGCCCGACAGGAACAACAGATCGCCAACGCGTCGAGCGTGCGGATAAGCGCCGACGGGGGACGGCGCCGCGTCCGTCCGGATCGAATCCTTCACGGGGCCTTCCCGGCCCGAGTCGATCGGGCGCCGACGGCGATGTTGCGGCGCGTGAACACCTGATTGTCGATGTCGGTTGCGGTCAGCCGGTAACGACCGGGGCGCAGGTACAAATCGCTGCTCGACTCGACGCTGATCTTGTCGATCCGGTCGAGCACCACCCGGTCCGCGGGAATCGCGTGGTCACCTTCGTTGGCGTAGCGTGCCTCGATCAGGCACGGATAGTGGCTTTCACACAATTCGTTCCCGACCAGATACGGTACCCTCAGGCCACCCAGGGTGGCCCAGGTCGGGCGATTGTCACGCAGCACCTGGCGCGGGAAGAACACGGTTGCATCATAGGCCCTGGATTTCAGCGACCACGGCGCGCCGTCCTCGTCGACGAACACGATCGGTCCGTCTGGATGCAGGGAATCGATCACGGCGCGGTAGATCGGGTGATCCTGCGCAGTCTTGGGATGGGCGATCATCATCGTCTGTTCGATCGTCAACGGATCGATGCCGCTGATCGAGCGGAAATGTTCGGCCATGCTTTTGCCACCCAGAAAGCGGCCGCTCTCCTGGATATGCGCATAGCCGGCATCGACCACCAGGCGCGCATGCGGGTCCTGCTTGAACACCCGATCGAACAGATTCTTTGCCTGCTGGAATTCACGCTTGTCGCCGGCAACTTCGTCGGAGGACTCGTAGGCGACGACCTTGAAGCCGAGCTTGAGCGCGCTACGCACCATTTCAGCGAGTATTGGCTCGTTGGTGTAGAAACCGCTTTTCTCGACGGGATAGCCGCGCTTTTGCAGTCCCTTGTCGGTCGAATAGAGCGTTTCCACGGCAAACCAGGTGTACCCGTCCGCGCGCAGCTTGCCGAGCAGCTGCAAGGTGACCGTGCGAGTCAGCGGCACGTTGTGGGCTTCGTTGAGAAAGATCGCCTTGCGTCCGTGTGCGAGCCTCGCGATCACGTCGAGTGCCGGCTTCGCGGTATAACCTCCCTCAAGCGGAGAACGACTGTCGTCGCGGGCGGGCACCTGGGCGATCGAATAGGAGTCGAGCGCTCCGGGATAATCACCGATGAACGTCTGGTACCAGCTGAGATACTGACCGAACACGATACGGAATGCAGCATCCCGGTCGGCCTGGTAGGCATCGCGCATCGCCTTGTACTGCGCGAGCAAACCATTGCGCTTGAGCACTTGGGAGTAGACTTTTTCGGACTGCTCGAAGGCGGTGCGTTGCTGTGCCTGCCATTGGTACGGCGTCAACTTCGTTTGCAGCTCCGATGTCGAAGTGGATTTGCCCACTGCATGCTGGCTCGGTCGCCCCTGTGCGGCGGCGCAAGCCGTCCAGGCCGCCAGAGCGCAACAGACGATGCGTGTCGGTGCCTTGCTGTGTGCCATGAGAATCCTCCGCAATGTCGACGACAACATTTGCGCTGGTGTATTTTCTGCTGCTCGATATCGCCTACGCATGCGTAGAGTCGAATCGAACGCAAACGTTCTTCGCCTCGGTGAAAAAACGCAAGGCCTCGATGCCGCCTTCGCGGCCGACCCCGGAATTCTTCACGCCGCCGAATGGTGTCCGCAGATCGCGCAACAGCCAGCAGTTGACCCAGACAATACCGAACTCGAGGTTGGCAGATACGCGATGCGCGCGAGCAAGATCACGCGTCCACAGCGACGCTGCAAGACCGTAATTGGTCGCATTCGCAAGCGCAATCGCGTCATCAACGTCGTCGAATGGAATCAGGGTGACTACCGGACCGAAGATTTCCTCCTGATTGGTCTTGCATTCGTTGCTCAGCCCCTCGATCACGGTCGGCGCAATGAACCAGCCGTTGCTGCATCGACCGCCCGGGTTTACCGCATCGCCTCCGCAAAGCACGTTGCCTCCCTCGGCACGCGCACGCGCGATACAGGCCATGACCTTGTCGAAATGTGTGTTCGAGACGATCGCGCCGAGGTCACTGGTGGATTCGGCTGGATCGCCGACATGCAGTGCGCGCACGCGCTCGAGGTAACGCTGTTTGAACGCCTCGTAGATCGATCGCTGGACCAGCAGGCGCGATCCGCACAGGCAGATTTCGCCCTGATTGGCGAACCCCGAGCGCACGATGATATCCAGGTTCGCGTCGCTCGCATCGAAGTCGGCGAACACGACGGCCGGATTCTTGCCGCCCATTTCGAGCGACAGTTTCTTGAAACGCGGCGCCGCACCGGCCGCGATCAACGCGCCGGTACGCGTGGAGCCGGTAAACGAAATCGCCTTGATCGCGGCATGATCGACGATGGCCTGCCCGACATCCGGGCCGGTGCCGAGCACGATATTCAGGACGCCGGGCGGGAAGTCTGCCGCTATCGCGAGCTCGCCCAGGCGCGCGGCCGTACACGGCGTGACCTCGGATGGTTTGGCGATCACGCAATTTCCGGCCGCCAGCGCCGGCGCGATTTTCCAGGTAAACAGGTACAAAGGCAGATTCCACGGGCTGATGCAACCGACCACACCGAGGGGCTGGCGCAGCGTGTAATTGAGTGCGTACTTGCCGGTCGAATGCGATTCGCTCGGCCATTGCGTGATCGCCGCTGCGAAGAAACGCAGGTTGGCGACTGCGCGCGGGATATCGAGTGCACGCGCGTGTGCAATCGGTTTACCACTATCGCGAGACTCCAGGTCCGCAAGCGACTCGGATTCGGCCTCGACGAGATCGGCGAGTCGGTTGAGGAGTCGTGCCCGCTCATCGTTTGGCGTCGCAGCCCAGCCGGTACATGCGCCCTGGGCCGCTTGCGCGGCCGCTTCAACGTCTGCGCGACCGGAATCCGGGCAGCGCGCAAAAGTCAGGCCCGTCGCCGGCTCCACCACATCGATATAACGCCCGGTTTGTGGCGCGCGCAGACATCCATCGATCAGATTGGCGAGCAACGGCATTTCGCTCATGCGCCAAGCTTATCCGCTTCGGTGGGCAGGGTGCAGCGTGGGTGTTGCGCGGTGCGCTACAGCGAAAGCGTGCGGCCGCCGTCCACCGGCACGTTGATGCCGTTGACATAGGCCGCGGCGGGCGTTGCGAGGAAGGCAATGACTCCCGCGATTTCCGCCGCTTCGGCAAAACGCCCGGCCGGCACGCCGGCGAGCATGGCTTTGGCCACCGCCTCCTCGCTGGTTCCGCCGGCCCTTGCCCGGTCGGCGAGAATCTCATCGAGCCGGCGCGTGCGCGTGTAACCGGGCAATACGTTGTTCACGGTGATGCCGAACGGTCCGAGTTCGGTGGCTAGGGTTTTCGCCCAGGCGGCGACCGCTCCGCGGATCGTGTTGGATACGCCGAGATTGCGGATCGGTTCCTTGACTGAAGTCGAAATCACATTGATCACGCGGCCATAGCCGCTCTGGCGCATGCCGGGCAGGACGCTTTGCAGCAGCGTCTGATTCGCAATCAGGTGCTTGGCGAAAGCATCGAGATAGGCGTCCACGTCGGCCGCATGCGCCGCGCCGCCAGGCGGACCGCCGGTGTTGTTGACGAGAATCTGTATCGCGCGTGCATTGGCGAGCGCTTCGACTTTTGCGCGCAAGGTATCGCGATCGGCTACGTCGGCGTCGATGCAGCCGTGATTCTGTCCCGCGTGTACCCGGGGCAGGGCGGCCACCACCGTCTCGAGCGTATCGCGCGAGCGCGCGAGCACCGTCACGTCGGCCCCAAGCGATGCGAGTTCATGCGCTGCGGCGTGGCCGATGCCGTGCGAGGCACCGCATACGAGCGCATGTTTTCCGTTCAGATCGAGATCCATGGATACCTCCATTTGCGGCCCGCGCCGCATTGCCGGTGTCCCGTTTGCTACTGGCGCGGCCCCAGACTTTGCACCATGCGCAACACCAGTTCCGCGTCGTTGTCGGCTTGCGGCGGATGCGTCGACGCAAGGTCGAACCCGAGTGTGGCAGCGTCGGTTTCATCGAGTCCGTCCCAAGCACGGAAATCGGCGTCGAGCAGCGCCATGCGCGCGCTGGTTTCGTCATCGTACGCGAGCGTGCGCCCGTCGCAGTCGAATACCTCGGCAATGCCCGATTCGCGCACGTGCAGGCGTGCCCAGACCAGTGTGTCGCCGATGGCGGCGACCCACCAGCGTTGTTCGGCAATATCCCCGGATTTGTCCACCACGCAACCCGCACGTCATCTGGACAGCCATCCTAGCGGCGGGCGGTAGGGCTTGTCATGGGAGAAGCGGATACGCGGCTTCGGCCGCGCGTTTAGAACGCCAGACCCACGCCGATCGACAGGCAACTTCCGCGCTCAGAAGTCCGCCGAGCCGGGCACGCGCGGATACGGGCTCGCATCCCGAATATTGGCCAGGCCGCAGACGTACACGACAAGGCGTTCAAAGCCAAGGCCGAAGCCGGCGTGCGGCACGCTGCCGTAGCGGCGAAAATCGCGGTACCACTGGTAGTTTTCGGGATCGAGGCCGAATTGGACAATGCGGCGGTCGAGCATGTCGAGGCGTTCCTCGCGCTGCGAGCCGCCGATGATTTCACCGATGCCGGGTGCGAGCACGTCCATGGCGGCAACGGTACGGCCGTCATCGTTCAATCGCATGTAAAACGCCTTGATCCGTTCCGGGTAGTTCATGACGATGACGGGACGGCCGAAGTGTTCCTCGGTCAGATACCGCTCGTGTTCGGTCTGCAGGTCCACGCCCCAGGCGACCGGAAATTCGAACGTGCGGGAGGATTGCTCGAGTATTTTGATCGCGTCGGTGTACTCGAGACGCTCGAACGGCGTCGCAATCAGCGCTTGCAAACGGCTGATCGCGGTCTTCTCGACGCGTTCGGCGAAAAACGCCATATCGTCGGCGCGCTCGGCCAGCACCGTGCTGAACACGGATTTGAGAAAGTCCTCGGCCAGATCGGCGTTGTCTGCCAGATCGGCGAACGCGATTTCCGGTTCCACCATCCAGAATTCGGCGAGATGACGCGAAGTGTTGGAGTTTTCGGCGCGAAACGTCGGCCCGAAGGTGTACACCTTGCTCAATGCAAGACAGTAGGCCTCGACATTGAGCTGCCCCGAAACCGTCAGAAAGGTCGAGCGCCCGAAGAAGTCCTGACGAAAGTCGATCGCGCCGCGCTCGTCGCGCGGCAGATTCATCAGATCGAGGGTGGAAACGCGAAACAGTTGTCCGGCGCCTTCGGCATCGGAAGTGGTAACGATCGGCGTATTGATCCAGAAGAAGCCGTGTGCATCGAAATAGCGATGGATCGCGCTCGCGATCGTGTGGCGCACGCGCGCAATGGCGCCGAACAGATTGGTACGTGGACGCAGATGGGCGACCTCGCGCAGAAATTCGAGCGAGTGCGGTTTTGGCTGAATCGGATAGGTTTCCGGGTCCTCGACCCAGCCGAGCACGTCAACGCGCCGTGCACGGATTTCGAATCGCTGTCCCTTGCCCTGCGAGGCAACCAGATCGCCTTCGACGTCGAGTGCGCAGCCGGTAGTCAGGTGCGCCACTTCGTTTTCGTAGTTGGCCAGCGTGCTCGGCGCGACGATCTGGATCGGATCGAAACATGAGCCGTCGCCGAGATTGATGAACGACAATCCCGCCTTGGAATCCCGCCGCGTGCGCACCCACCCGTTGACGCGCACCCGGCTGCCGGGCGCGATCGCGCCGGAGAGAGCATGCTTGACACTGGTGACGGATTCCCGGACTGCCGACATGCCTTGAAACTCCGCGGCCGAACGCCATCTGATGAGGGCGGCGATCATAACGGAATCGAACGCCGCGCTGTCGGCGGCTGCTACAATGCGGCCTGTCGTCTCGGATACTCCAAGGCAGACTTGAGTCAACCATGGCCATCCAGTTCACCGAAGCTGCGCGCGAGCGAATGCACGAATACCTGGCGAAGAATGCGTCGGCAGTGGGCGTGCGCTTTGGCGTCAAACGCACAGGCTGTTCGGGATTCGGCTACACGGTTGATCTGACCGAAGCGATCGCCGCCGACGACCGCGTGTACGAGCAGGAAGGGCTGCGTATCGTGGTCGATGCCAAATCGCTGCCGTTCGTCGATGGCACCGAGATCGACTTCGAGCGTCGCGGCGTCAATGCCGCGTTCGTTTTTCACAATCCGAATGCCACCGGTGAATGCGGCTGCGGGGAGAGTTTCACGGTTGGGGAGCCAGGGCTGAGGGCCGAGGGCTGAGGGAAGAGGTGAAGAGGGAAGGAAGTCCAAGCCATCGTTGTTTACCGGGTTTTCGCCATTCAGCCCTCGGCCCTCAAGCATCAATCGCTTGCGCGCGATAGCCGCATCCCATACCATGCGCGCCCTTCGTGCCATGCGCGCCCTTCGTGCGCCCGCGCGGAGTTTCTTGCCTCACCGCATGTCGGGAGGCTGCCGGCCACAACGGTCCGCCGGTACCCACAAGGAGTTTGCATGCGTCATTATGAAGTCGTGTTTCTGGTCCATCCGGATCAGAGCGAGCAGGTCCCTGCGATGATCGAGCGCTACAAGGCGCTGATCGAGGCCGATGGCGGCAAGATCCATCGCCTCGAAGACTGGGGTCGACGCCAACTGGCATTTCCGATCCAGCATCTGGTCAAGGCGCATTACGTCCTGCTCAATATCGAATGCGCCCAGAATGCCTTGAATGAGCTCGAATCCGGGTTCCGCTTCAACGACGCCATCCTGCGACACCTGATCATGCGTCGTGACAGCGCCGAAACCGAGATGTCGGCGATCATGAAGAACAAGGACGACAAGGGCGGCGAACGCCGGCGGCGTGACGATGACGGATTCGGCGGCGGTGACTTCGACGACGAGCCGCGTCCGCGCCGAGATTCGAAGGCAAGCCGTCCCAGCACCGAAGACAATGATGACGACAGCGATGACGCCGAATCGGCGGCCGACTGATCGCGTGCGACCGAGGAGATAGATCCATGTCCAAATTCTTTCGCCGCAAGAAATTCTGCCGCTTTACCGCCGAGGGCATCACCGAGATCGACTACAAGGATCTCAACATGCTGCGCCAGTACATCACGGAAACCGGCAAGATCGTGCCGAGTCGCATTACCGGAACCAAGGCGCGATATCAGCGCCAGCTCGCGACAGCGGTGCAACGGGCGCGGTTTCTTTCGCTGCTGCCGTACTGCGACAGTCATTAGGCAAGGTCCGCGCGCGTCCCTCGACGGCCCGTTCAAGGGAAGGCGTACCACGTGATCCATGTTCGGACAACGCAAGCTGCGTCGGTGCTGCCGGCGCTAACGAATCGGAGCAACCCATGGAACTGATCCTGCTGCAGAAAATCCGCAACCTGGGCAATCTCGGCGACAAGGTCAACGTCAAGCCCGGTTACGGTCGCAACTACCTGGTTCCGCAAGGCAAAGCCTTGCCGGCGAGTGCAGCGAATGTCGCCGAGTTCGAGAGTCGTCGTGCCGAGTACGAGGCGCGTGCGAGCCAGCAGTTGGCGGGCGCCAATGCGCGCAGTGCGCAGTTCGAAAATGCGACCACCACACTCCGGGCCAATGCAAGTCCCGAAGGCAAGTTGTTCGGGTCCGTCGCAGCACGAGACATCGCCGAAGCGTTCACGACGGCAGGCAGCGCGCTCGACAAGAGCGAAGTGATCATGCCAGAGGGGCCGATTCGCCACACCGGCGAGTACGAGATCGAGTTGCATCTGCACGCGGATGTCAACGTGAAGGTCAAGGTGATCGTCGAGGCGGAATCCTGACCGTCCGCGGCAGGGCGGCGCCCGACAGGCGTGATCGTCGACGATCCCCGGGAATTTCTCGACTGTTTCGCGCGCCTCGCGCCGCGCAAGCCCGCAACCGCGCGCGCTGCGTTTCTGATCAGCCCGCTCGATTTCAGCCTTGCCGCCGAATCGGCGCAGGACAACGCGTACATGGTCCGGACTGCCGCTCCCGATCCGGTGAGGGTTTTGCGTGAGCATGCGACGCTCGCGCGCCGGCTCGGCGATGACCTTCCGGTCGTGACTTTCCCGGGCGATCCGGCTTGTCCGGACGGCGTATTCCCGAACAATGCGTTTGCGACGATCGCCGGTTGCCTGATTATCGGACGCATGCGCCATGCGATCCGTCGCCGCGAAACCGAACGCGCGGACATTCGTGCTTTCTTTCGCGATCTCATGGGCTACCGGATCGTCGATCTTTCGACGAGCGACTGCGTCGCCGAGCTCACGGGTGCGTTGGTCATCGATCGCGCCCGCAACATCGGCTTTTGCGGACTGTCCGCGCGTTGTGATCGGGCGGGAGCCGAAGCGATGCACGCCGCGTTCGGACTGGACCTGACCTTTCGTTTTTCCCTGGCCAAAGGTGAATACCACACCAATGTCGCGCTTGCGCTGCTGGCCGGGCGTGCCGCGATCATTGCGCCGGACGGATTTGCCGACCCCGCCGTCGCCGACGCAATCGCGCAGGCCTATGCACCTGCGTGCGTGTGCATCGATCGCACACAGAAGGAAGCTTATGCCGCCAATGCGATCACCCTGAATCCGCGACGAATCTGGTTCGGCACAGGGGGCGTCGATGCGCTGCGCGCTGCCCAGCGTGCAACGCTGGAGCGGGCGGCTTTCTCGCTTTCGAGCACCGAGCTCACCACGCTCGAATGTGCGGGCGGCAGCTTGCGTTGCTGCGTGGCGGAAATCTACTGACGGCTTCGGCGTGCGCATCGAACCGAAACCGCGTTGGTCGTTCACAAGTGTGCACGACGTCGGATGGTCGTGATTTGATCGATGTGCACTCGTTCCCGGCTCAGGCCGGATGCTGATCCTGAGCGGCCCGCGGAACCGGAATCGAAGATGGACCCCGGACTTTGCTTCTGTGGGGTTAAGCGAGCGGTTCAGCTGCCGATCGATAGCGGAAAAGGTCGATGACAGGAGCCGTTTTTGCGTGCTTTCGGACAATCCACACGAATTCCCGGCAATTGCACAGGCTATCCACAGGATCGCAACAGCTTTGCGTCTTAGCGGCTGAGACGCGGACCAGTATGATCGCGTCATCCTTTCAGATCGCCGCGCGCCGATGGTTGCCCTGACCGAACGCAAATCCTCCGCCAACGTGGAGACGCTGCGCGTACCACCACACTCCATCGAGGCCGAGCAAGCGGTGCTTGGCGGCCTGATGCTCGCGCCCGACGCCTGGGATCGCGTCGCCGATCGCCTGAACGAAAGTGATTTCTACCGGCGCGATCATCGCCTGATCTTCCGCGCGATCGGTGAGCTGTCGGCCAAGAACATGCCGTACGACGCGGTGACACTCGGCGACTGGTTCGTCGCGCAGAATCTGGCCGAGATGGTCGGCGGCGCAAGTTACGTGGCGGAACTGGCCAATTCGACGCCGAGTGCGGCCAACATCGTCGCCTATGCCGATATCGTGCGCGAGAAGTCGGTTCTGCGTCAGTTGATCGACGCCGGCACCGAAATCACCGGCGATGCGTTCCAGCCGGAAGGCCGCAGCAGTCAGGAATTGCTCGAAGTCGCCGAACAGAAGGTGTTCCACATCGCCGAAGCCGGTGCGCGCGGGCGCAAGGGTTTCGTTTCAATGCGCGCGGCGGTCAAGGATGCGTTCCAGATACTGCATCACCGCTACGAAAACCAGGGCAAGGTGACCGGCATATCGACCGGCTTCGACGATCTCGACGAACTGACCACGGGCCTGCAGCCGGCCGATCTCATCATCGTTGCCGGCAGGCCGGCTATGGGCAAGAGTGCGCTCGCGCTCAACATTGCCGAGTCGGCGGCGTTGCGCGGCAAGAAGGCAGTTGCGGTGTTCTCGATGGAAATGTCGTCCTCGCAGCTCGCGTTTCGCCTGATCTCCTCGCTCGGGCGCATCAATCAGCAGCACTTGCGCACCGGCGAACTGGCCGAGGAGGAGTGGCCGCGCGTGACCAACGCAATCACCCTGCTTTCCGATGCCAGGATCTTCATCGACGATACGCCGGCCTTGTCGCCGGGCGAGTTGCGCGCACGGGCGCGCCGGCTCAAACGCGAGCACGATCTCGGCCTCATCGTGGTCGATTATCTGCAGCTCATGCAGGTTCCCGGCAACATCGAGAATCGCGCGACCGAAATTTCGGAAATCTCGCGCAACCTCAAGGCGCTCGCCAAGGAACTCGATATCCCGGTGGTCGCGCTGTCGCAGTTGAATCGCGCGCTCGAACAGCGCGCCGACAAGCGACCGGTCATGGCGGATCTGCGCGAATCCGGCGCGATCGAGCAGGATGCCGACTTGATCGTGTTCATCTACCGCGACGAATACTACAATGCCGATTCCAGCGAAAAGGGCACCGCCGAAATTATTGTCGGCAAGCAGCGCAACGGTCCGACCGGAACAGTCAAGCTGACTTTCCTCGGTCAGTACACCAAGTTCGAGAACTTCGCTTCCGACCGGTACGCCGACGGCTATCTGGAATGATCGCAGCTTCGATTTGGCGACGAAATTGCAGCCGGTCAAAGTCGGCGTCGACGCGTGCCCGCACAGGGGAATCGGTGCCTGGCGTCGGGCGCGTTGCCGAGCGTTAGTTGACTGAGCGATGCGCTCCGCCACGGCAACGATCCACCTCGGTGCATTGCGCGCGAATCTGCGTCGCGTACGCGAATTCGCGTCGCGCGCGAAGGTCATGGCGGTGGTCAAGGCTGACGCCTATGGCCATGGACTCGAACGCGTGGCGCGCGCCCTCGATCAGGCCGACGCGTTCGGCGTCGCCGACATCGCCGATGGGCAGCGCCTGCGCGCGGCGGGTATCGCGCAGCGCATTGTCGTTCTGTCCGGTCTGGACGATCCCGGCGATCTGCCCGAATTGCGTCGGTTGCAGCTCGAGGCCGTCATCCACCACGACGCGCAGCTTGAGTGGCTCGCCGCCGATCGCATGGCGTCCCCGATCAAGGTCTGGCTCAAGATCGACAGCGGCATGCATCGGTTGGGATTCGATCCCGATCGTGCGCGTGAAGTTCATGCCAAGTTGCAGACCTTGCCCAATGTCGAGGAGGGCATCGGGCTGATGACCCATTTCGCGCGATCCGACGAGTTCGAGAACGCATCGACGTCACGGCAAGCCGACTGTTTCGAGCGCGCAGTTTCCGGTCTCGACGGCGAGCGCGCGTTGGCCAACTCGGCCGCGATCATCGGCTGGCCGGGGACGCATGCCGACTGGGTACGTGCGGGTGGTGCGTTGTATGGCATTTCCGTCGTCGCCGGCAAGACCGCAGCGGAGTTCGGTTTCGACCCGGCCATGACACTGTCCAGTCGCCTGATCGCCATCAAGCGTGTTCATGCGGGTGATCCGGTCGGATATGGCGCAACCTGGAGGGCCCGCCACGGCACGACTCTTGGTATCGCCTCGATCGGCTACGGCGATGGATATCCGCGCCACGCTGATTCCGGCACGCCGGTACTCGTCGAAGGTCGTCGCGCGCAACTGGTTGGACGTGTGTCGATGGATCTGATCGCGATCGACTTGCAGGGCCACGCCGACGCGCGCGTGGGCGATAGCGTGGTGTTGTGGGGACGCGGCCTCGCGGTCGAGGAAGTCGCCGCCCGCGCCGGAACCATCGGTTACGACTTGACCTGCGGCGTAACCCGACGCGTACGCTTTGTCGAGGACGACGAAGACTGACCCCGGCGTTTGCGCCTGCCTGCGCGAACCGCGCCGCGTGCGCCCGGTCTCAGCGATCAGGGATTGCGCGCATCGGCCGTATCCCGGGGTTTTCTCGCGCTCCACACAGCCACGGCCCCGGGTTTGTTCCATGCAGTGTAGAGATCAATATAGGCGTCGACGATCTCCTGACTGCGCGGATGTGCCGGACCGTAGCCTTTTGCGTTGGAAAGGATGTCCCAGGCGCGGTCAAGTTCGCGCTTGGCCTCGACGTAACGTTGCTCGCGGGTGAGAACCGTTGCCAGTTCCTTGTAGATGACCGCGCGGAACGGATTGCTGCCGAATGCGGCGGAGGCATTGGCGGCTGCCGTACGCGCGTGCTCTTCAGCGAGTTTGAGTTCTCCGGCGTCGCGCAGCAGCGAGGCGAGATTGGTCTGCATCATCACCGTATTCGGACTGCGTGGCCCGTACAGCGCCTTGGACATCTTGAGTGCCCGCTGATAGTACGGACGCGCTTCCTCGTTGCGACCCTGCTGGCGTATTGCACCGCCGAGATTCGCGATGATACGCAACGTCATCGGGTGATCCGGACCGAACACGCGCTCATAGACGGGCAATTCGGGGGCAAGCAGCTTTTCGGCCGCCTCGAAGTGTTTCTGCTCGAGTTCGAGCACGGCTAGGCCGTTGATCGCGTCGAGTGTCTTCGAATGCTCGTCCCCGAGGCGAGCGCGGCGCTCGGCGAGGAGCTCCTCGTACAGCGGGCGCGCCTCGTCGTACTTCGCCAGATCCGAATCTGCGATCGCGAGTCCCTCCATGGTCGCGAGCGTGTCCTTATCGTCCGCACCGAATTCGCGGCGCTGCAGCCCGAGCACGCGCAGATAGCGCGTGCGCGCCGCATCGAGCCTTCCGGCGTCGACCTCGATTCCGGCCAACTGGCTCTCGATGAACAAGCGGTCGCGGTTGGTCGCCGGCAGTGCGGCAACCAGAGCAAACGCTTTCTCACCGGCGGTGATGGCCTGCGGCAGGTGGCCTTCGTTATCGATGTTCTGAGCGGCGCGCATGGCGATGCGCGCCATATTCGCCGACTCGATATGGGC
>JBAVZT010000076.1:0-21771 GCA_049588955.1 Rhodanobacteraceae bacterium
GTACGCATCGATCCCTTCGCCGAAGCCGGTCGTATCGTCCGTGCGCAGACACAGCTCGCCGCTGACCGCGCCGACCGACTTGTCGGCAAAATTCTCCAGAAGGCAGGCTACAGCGCGTGAATCCAGCGGCTGTCGGGCATCGCTGAGCACGACGATTTCGTCCTGGCAGGCGTTCATCGCGTCGTTGAGGCACGCGGCCTTGCCGCGGCGCTCGGCGAAGGCAAGCAGCCGCACCCGTGCGTTGCCCATATCCTGGATGATCGTGGCCATCTCGTCGGTCGATCCGTCCGAGACGATCAATACGTTGAGATTACCGGCGGGATAGCGCTGGTCCAGGCAACTCGCGATCTTTGCGCCGATCGCCTGCGCTTCGTTGTAGGCGACCACGATGATCGTCACCGCCGGCGCATAAGCGTCTCGGCGCGGCGGCTTCGGTGCGATTCGTGCCCACACCGCAATCAACAGCGGATACCCGAAATAGGCGAACGCCGTCAATGCGATTGAAGCTGCGAAGGCAAATAACAGCATGCGTGCGCCTGCGAATGCGCTCAGGAATCGGGGCGGCTCGCCGTCGCGTATGCGGGCCGCGGCACGTCGTGGTCCCGATAGTCGGCGGGGTCGCCATCGCACCCGGCTTCGGCGGCTTTGGCGATGTTGTACATTTCGCGTGCGCTGACGTAGTGCAGTTTCCACCGGCGCCCGTCGTTGTAGTGCGACTCCAGATACGCGTAGGCCTGGTCCATCGGCGCGCCCAGCAGCGTATCCACATCGTTTTCCTGCGTGCCGTGCGAATGGATCTTGACGAAGATCCATTCGGGGCGCCCTTTGACGTGGATGCCCGTGCGGACCCACGCGTCGATGCGGTCCGGAGTCGGGGGGCTGACGGCCCGGATGTCGGCGTTCTCGATGCGGGGGACAATGCCGAACTTGCGGCTGTTCCAGCGAAAACCGAGCGGTCCCTGAATAATCATCAGATCGCCTGTCGCGCGACCGCCGACACGCACGGCTTCGCCACGATCATGGGATTTCGGCTGCTGCGGATCGTCGGTTGCATAGTAGATGCTGTTGATCGTGCTGGTCTGGCAGGCGCTGGGCGCGGCCGGGAACGTGAAATCGGCGTAGCAACCTTCCTCGCGCAGCACGATCAGTTCGTTGTTGACCCCACAATTCCTGCCCGATGGATCGCTGTTGTCGAGCGCCCAGTTGCCATGGATAAACGCCCAGCGTGGCTGGCCGGTCCGGGCATCGCGCGGCAAGGCGTCGTGGTTGCTTACCAGCAAATCGGTGAATCGACGCAGCTTTTCACGCAGGCCTGCTTCGGTGTCGTTGTCGTGATGCAGATGAATTTCGATCTCACCCAGGCCCGCACGACACAGCTCGACCAGCGCATCCAGATGCTCCGGCCGGTATTCCTCCGCGGGATAGAAGAATGAGTGAACCGGTGCCCGCCCGTTCGCATCGCGATGGTTTGCGCAGAGTTTCGGCAGATCCGCGTGCCAGCGCGCAACGCGTGCGCATTCGATGTCGTAGTCGGGCCTCCCCCAGGCTGGTTCATAATGGTCGACAAAGCAGAACAGCAGATGCCTGGTCGAGGCGGGTGATGTGGCGGCGCGCCAGTCCTGACGCAGATAACCACGCAGCCATACCGCGATATTGCGCTGCCGGATCTCGCGCGCGAGCAGGACGATTGCCACCAGCAACGCGCCGATCAGGACTGTCAGCACCATCAGCATTGCCTGCGTTCCCTCGTTGAGCAAAGTATCGCGAAATGGTGCACGCGCGCTGCGTGCCTGCCGACGTGCGAGTGTATCGACTCGCGGCGACTAGCGCACAAACGCATTCTGGAACCGGACTACGAGATAAATCACGACGATGCTGGCGAGCATCAGCTTGACGGTCGTGACCGGCCAATGCACCGGGACCAATTCACGCGCGGACTCCGGCTCGATCACGGATTGCGCGCAATGCCAGCTCGCAATACACAGTGCCAGCAGAATGAACAATACCGGTTGGTAGGTACGCGACAGGAACCACGCGCACACCAGGAATCCGATCAACGACAGACGCAACAGCCTCGCCCAGCGCGCCTCGTCACTCTCGTCCGGAGCGAGCGTTGCCGCCATTCTGGTTTCCTTGAACGCGAGTACAAGCAGGGAGAGCCAGACGAAGTAACCTGTCAAACCGAGTTCGGAAAAACACAGAACGAACGAGTTGTGCGCAGTTAGCGGAAAATTGTCCGTGAAGTTGCCGTAACCGACGCCAAATAGAGGGTTTGAACGCATCATGTCCATGCCTTCGCCCCATGCTTCAATCCGTCCTCCAGCGGATTCGCCGCCCGACGAGTAGCCGCGCCCCCCCGTGAAGCCGACGAATACGGCCGCAATGCCGAGTGCCGCGACGAGCATGCCGGTACGCACGACACCCGCTCTTCGCAACAGGCTGAACAGCATCACCGCCGCGAGGCCAAGCAATGCGCCGCGCGAATGGGTCAGGTAAATCGCGTACAGCAGCAATCCTCCCGGTAGCCAGACGCAAAGCAGGTTGCGCAAGCGCCTTCTGCGCGTCCATATCCCCGCGAGCAGGGGTATGGCGACAATCATTGCCTGCGCGAAGTCGTTGGGGTCGCTCAGGAAGCCCCAGCTTCGAACCCGCCATAACGTCAAATCCGACGTGTCCTCTGACGGATTCACGTCAGGCGCCGTCACGGTAAGGTCATCTTCCGCGTCGACAGTCTCATGCACCAGCAGCGAGTCTTTCATGAAGCCGGTATGGAATGCCGCAATGCCCGCTACGGCGAGCATGGTCATGCATAGAGCGATGAGAACGCATGTGACCCTCAGGCGTCCAATGGTTGTCACGGCGAAGATCGTCACGAGAAAAAGCACTGCTGTTGCGCCGAAATCGATCAGGGCGTCAATTGCGCCTCCGGTCCAGCCGTTGGCGATACGTGAAAATGCAATGATCGCGGCGAAACAGCCGAGCAGGATCAGATGTCGTGGGCGCGCCGCCATACTCCCGCTGCCGATCGAACTGATCGCTGCGAGAGCAAGCACCAGCAGTGACAGGACAAGGACCGGACGGTAAACGGCGAGCCCAGGGGCAAACGCTTCGATCGGATGGAGAAACGACAGCGCAATCAGGAGCAGGTAAGCAGCAAAAATCATGATCCCAACCGAGTCAGATGGTGCAATACCGTACCGAAGTGGAATCGTCCGCAAGGATTCCGGATGCTTGCGAGGTCATGCACCGAACCGGGTTGCAGTCGAGACTCCCATGATGACATGTCATGCGTGTCCTCCGCGCCTGGCGATCACATGCTCACATACACCGAGCGTTTCCTTTGCGACATCGTCCCAATCGCGTTTGATGCTGGCGGCGATTGCGCCATCATCCCATTCTCGGGCAAGCGCATCGGCCAGTGCACGTTCGAGCGCGTCGGCATCGCGCGGTGGCACCAGAATGCCGTTGCCGGTGGATACGATCTCGCGAGTTCCGCCGACATCGGTCGCCACCACGGGTCGGCCGCACGCGATCGCCTCGACGACGACATTCGGATAGCCTTCGGACCAGCTCGGCAAGGTCAGCACATCGGAAGCCGCGATCCATTCGGCGACCTGTTCCGGCTCGCAGCCGCCCGGTATCAGGACGCGATCGGACAGACCGCTTGAGGCTATGAGCGCCACGAGCGCATCGCGCATCACGCCGTCGCCGACCAGGATCAGGCGCGTTGTTTCTTCTCGCGCGCCGAGTCGCGCAAATGCGGTGATCAATTCGCCCATGCCCTTGGATTCGACAAAGCGTCCCACGTAGATGATGACCCGCGCATCCGGCGGGATGCCCAGCCGTTGCCGCATGGCCTGCTGCGGCCGCGGATGGAAGATATCGGTGTCGAATCCATTGGTGATCGTATGCACGCGTTCGGGATCCGCCCCGAACTGATCGATCGCCGTGCGTCGCATCGCCTGGCTCACCGTCAGCAGCGCATCCGCGCCGGCAATCGTGCGACGGGTCATGAGAGAGTTGATGCCGGAGCGCACATGGATGTCCGAGCCGCGCGCGCCGACGATGCATGGGACGCCGAGGCGGCGTGCGGCATGCAGTGCGGCGTTGCCGTCGGGATAGACCCAGTAAGCCAGAACGATATCGGGTGCAAACGAGCGGATGCGATGCGTCAGGGCGCGTCCGGCGACCCAGCCGTTGGTGATGCGGGACAGGCCCGGTATGGCAGGGTACTCGAATGCCTCGACCTCGATATCCGCGAGTCGATAATCCTCCCCGACGCTGCCTTTGAGGAAACTGCGCGGCGACAGTCCAGGCAGGTTGGGATAGCGCGGCTGCGTGAAGAACACGCGCACCAGGGCAATACGAGACAGCGAACGCGCGGTTTCATGGATGTAGCGACCCCGCGTTCGATCGTGCGGGACCGGCAGCATGGGTGTCACGAGGGCAATGCGGCGCATCAGACCCGCGCCAGCTTGCGTTCCCAGTCGAGCGCGGTGCGAACGATGAAATCGATATCGTCGTGGCGCGGCTGCCAGTGAAGGATCGCCTTGAGACGGTCGCTGCGCGCGATCAGAGCGGGCGGATCGCCGGCGCGGCGGGGAAGCTCGACAACCTCAGGCAGCCGCCGGCCGAGAACCCGTTCAAGCGCCTGGATAACCTCGCGCACGCTATATCCATGCCCATAACCGCAGTTCAGCGTCAGTGATGTGCCGTTGCCGCGCAGATGGTCCAACGCGCTCAGGTGCGCCGCGGCAAGGTCGTCGACGTGGATGTAGTCGCGGATGCAGGTGCCGTCCGGTGTGTCGTAGTCGGTGCCGAAGATCGCCAGTCGCGGGCGTTTGCCGATAGCGTGGTCGCAAGCGACCTTGATCAGCAGCGTTGCGTTGGGAGTCGATTGCCCGATGCGTCCCTGCGGATCGCAGCCGGCCACATTGAAATAGCGCAGGATGACATGGCGCAATGACGATGCCGCGCTGAGATCACGCAACATCGTCTCGCTCATCAGCTTGGAACTGCCATAGGGATTGATTGGCCGCGTCGGTGTGTCTTCATCCGCTGTTCCCGATGCAGGCATGCCGTACACGGCCGCAGTGGACGAGAACACGAAGTGCCGGACGCCGGCATCGGCGCAGCACGCCAGGAGGTTGCGCGTCGCGCAGGTATTGTTGCCGTAGTATTTCAGCGGATCCGTCATCGATTCCGGCACCACCGTATGCGCGGCGAAATGCATCACGGTATCGATGCGATGTTCCTTCAGGACGCGTTCGAGCAGACCTCGTTCGCCGACATCGCCGACCACCAGATCCGCGCCTAGTAGCGATTCGCGAAAGCCGGTAGAAAGATTGTCGACCACCACGATCCGTTCGCCGCGTGTGCGCAGCTGCATGACCACATGGCTGCCAATGTAACCGGCGCCTCCTGTCACGAGAATGGCACTCATCGGATTACCGATTGCGTGCCGGCAGCCGCATTCGCGGACACGATGTCTTCGTCCGACTGACGAGCTCGAACGTCAAAGTGCGCAAGCCCGCCCGATATCGCGCCGAACCCGGTTTTCAGCGACAATTTGGGCAGGCCTCGCTGATTCACCGGTGGTAGGTGATCCCCAGGAAAATGATGTTTTGGTCACCATTTTCCCCGATCACATTGGTGTCCCGCGTGTAACGCGTGTATTCGAGTCGGCTCAGCCAGTGCAGCGACCATCTGCGCTCGAGCGATATTTGCAGGGTTCGCGTCTTGTCGATGCGATCGAGCCCGGCGTAACTGATGTTCTCGGCGGATGCGTTAAAACCGAAAGTCAGCACCGGGCTCAGCCGCCTGGCGATAGACAGCGCACCGCCGCGCCCGGTTTGTTGGGGCTGAGTCTGGTTGAAATACCTCAGCTTGTCATAGATTGGCGCTACCGTGAACGTCGTGCGCGCACCCTGGTATGTGTAACCGAATCCGATGCGATTCTCGATGTATGGCGCAGCCGTGACTGCTGCGGTGCCGACATCGATGCTGGTTGGAATCTTGGCGCCTAGGGCAATGCCGAGATCCGATCCGGTTTCCAGTATGCCGGACGCGGCATCGGAAATCTGATGGGACAGATCCAGCGTGAAGCTGTTGCGTTGGTCGAGCTGCCAGCCCAGATTTGCCCGCGCGAGGGGGTCCGCACGGTTGTCGAAGGTATCCGAATAACGAATCCACGAATAACCAACGTCCGCGATCAGATGGAATCGTGCCCATTGCCGCGAATAGCGTCCGAAGGCGCTGGAACGATTGTAATTCGGGCCCGCATCCGCCTGAATAAAATCGACATGGTCGTTGACCAGGTTGGCGGAAATCGCGCTGCTGGGGGTGAGTTCCTTGATCGCGCGAAATGCGGCGCTGATGCGATTGGTATTGAAATCGTCGGTCTGGTCCGCGTAGCTGTTGATATAGCGCAGTTCGGCCTGCCCGCGCCCGGTGGACCCCAGGCGGAAAGTCAAGGTCGGTCCGACCGCAAAAACATTGGTCTGCTGCAGGTTGGTCGGGGTGTTCGGCTGCAGCGTATCGATCGGCTGCTCCGCCAGATAATCCTCGACGGTCAGATCGAGGCGCTGTGGCAGCACCGTCCAGTTGAACTGGCCGGCAAGCCGATTGCGAAATTCGTCGGCGAACGCGCCCCCCAGGTAATCGCGGTATTCGAACAATCCGTTGGCGCTCGCCTGAATGGTGGAACCTTGCTGATTCAAGGTGAAGCCGAACGATGGAATCAGGATGCTCGACCCGACCGGATCCGTTTCGTTCAGGTTGACGTCGTCGTTGTGTTCGACGCCGATGCCGACCTGGTAATCGAGCTGTACCGAGAATGCCGCGCCCGGAAACAGCATCGACAGCGCAATGGCCGTGCTTGCGAGCAGATGACGTTTTGGCATGGCTCGACTCCCCCTCTGGGCTCGCGCCCTCATGGCGCGTGGTTGAAGACCACTCCGGCAAACTTGTTTGGATCGAAAGTCGAGGCCGCATGGCTGACCGCCGCCGCCGTATCGCGCCCGTACCCGGCGACGAGCACGACAAAGTCGGCCAAGTCGGAAAGGATACGCGCATCCGGCGACCCCCTGGTCGCAGGTCCGTCGAGAAACAGGTAACGGTCGGCGTAGCGGCAGCGCAACGAATCGAGCACCGCGCGCATGCGAAATGACGAGAAGTATTCGCCGCTCATTTCTCGAGCCTTTCCCGCAGGCATCAATCGCAAGCGTGGAATCCCGGTACGGTAGAGAATGGGTTCGATCCCGATCGCCGGGTGATCCAGGTAGTCGATCAGACCGGGCGCGCCTTCGGTGGCAAACGCCCGGTGTTGCGCGGGATGGAGCAGATTGCAATCGATCAGCAACGCGGTTCGCGCCTCGTCAAAGGCGAACGCAGCGGCCAGATTGCGGGCCACGAAGCTGCCACCGGAGCCGGAACTGACCGGCACCACCATGGTGACAAAATTCTGCTCTCCGCCCATGGCCAGCAAACGCGTTCGGATTTCACGGAAGGCATCGGCCTGTGTGCGCATGGATTCATCGCGATGGATCAATCTGCGCTCTTCGAGCTGGCGTCGCGCCAGCGTGCCCGGTTCCACCATGCGCGCAATCGAGCGGCTTGCCGACGTCCTCTGGGCCAGGGCACTGGCTGCCGCTTCCAGCGCGCCGCCAACATGATCCGGTGCGTGCTCGTTCCCCTCGGCGCCGCTCATAGCATTCTCTTGAGCTTGAGCCAGGAAACCACGACATAGGCGGCCATGACGGCGATGACGATCAACGCGGCCAGTGAGGTGCGAGCGCGTTCGCGCACCCGATCCCTTGGCGTCCGGTAAACCGGAATGCTGGCCAGCACGGGAAGCCCGCTCAGTCGCTCGAGTTGCGCCGCCGAACGAACGCGCGGATCGAAACGTGCCAGAGCGAACAGCAGCCCCAGGGGCAGTGCCGTCGCGAGTACCAGCCCGGCCAGGCCGAAGTGCAGGAAACGCAGGCCGGACGGGCGCAACGGCATCATGGCCGGATCCTGGATTCGGAACGTCAGACCGCGTCGTGCCTGATCCAGATTCATCGAAACGCGCGCATTTTCGCGGCGTTTGAGCAGGTCCTGATAGATATCCCGATTCACGTCGTAGTCGCGGGTCAACTCCGAAAGTGCGTTCTCGGAATTGGCGATGCGCTTGCTGCGGTCGAGTTCCTGCTGCAGGAGCGTTTCGCTGGCGCTCATGCGCGATTGTGCCGCCGCAATCGTGCTGTGAAGCTCGGCGTCCTTGCTCTTGAGTTCCTGGTACAGCGGGTTGAACTGCACATTCTGGTCCAGCGCCGTCGGCGTTCCGGCGAGTTTGGCGTTCTGCTTCTGCTCGGTCGCCTGCTGCAACTGCTCCTTGAGATCGGCAATCTGGTGGCGTACCCGGACCACGTCCGGGTAGCTGTCGGTGTAGGTCAGCAACAGCTGGTCCAGTTGAGCCTGGAGCTGCGCGAGTTGTGCGCGATAGATTCCCTCGCGGGTCTGTACGGCCGTGACCTCCGACTGCCCCGAGAGCTGAGCCGCCAGAGCCGCTTCCTTGGAGCGCGCCTCCATGGCATCCATGCGTGCCGTTTCCACCTGGGTACGCAACTGGCTGATGCGGGTATTGGTATCGGTTTCGCTGCCCGGACGGGCGTCGGCATTCGCTTCCCGGTATTGCTTGAGCTTGTCTTCCGCGGTGGTGAGTTTGTCGCGATAGGCTTCGACCTGGCTGTTGATGAAATCGAACGCGTCGCGACTTTCGCGTTCCTTCGATTTCAGGCTTTCGTCGATGAACAAGGCAGCCATGCGTTTGGTCACGACAAACGTACGCTTCGGGTCGGAATCCGAGTAGGTGATCTGCAACAGGTTCGCGCGCGGTGCCGTGATCGCCGTACGACCCTGGATCTGGTCGATGATGCGGTCCTGTTCCAGTGGAGAGGGGTCTTCAGCCATCCAGCCACCGGCCTCGAGAATGTCATTCATGACCTTGCGGCTGAAGATGACCTGACGTGCGATACCCGCGCGATCGGCCACACCCGTGGTGGAGGCACGACCCTCCAGCAATGGCTTGATGATGTCGCTTTCCTGCACCAGGATAGTCGTCGAGGCGACATATTTCTTCGGCCACAGCACGCCGGCCACGAGTGCCGTCAGTGCGATGACCGCAAAAATCAGGCACAGGGCAAGCCGTCGACCGCGCCCTTCGGTCCACAGGACCGAGGTCAGTTCGCGCAGCGGTACGATGTCATTGGCCATGGCGGGACGGAAGGTGATCGGAAGGTGCGCTCAGAAGGCGCGCAGCGGCACCGTGATCACGTCACCCGGTTGCACCGGATAGTTGGTCGACAGATCCCCATCCTGCAGGATCTTGTCCAGGCGGATGGCGTAGGCCCTGGTGCTGTCGCCCTGCTTTCGGTACAGATCGGTGCCGTCGGGGGCCGCGAACTCAGTCACGCCGCCGGCGGCGAGCACGGCATCGAGCACGGTCATGCCCTGGCGATACGGGATCGAAACAGCCTGACGGACCGCGCCGGTCACGCGCACGCGCGACAGGTATTCGTGGCTGCGAAGTTGGGTCAGGATCACCGTGACCTGGGGATCGCGCACATATTGGGCGAGTTTTTCCTTGATCTCGGCGGCGACTTCGTCGGGCGTCCTGCCGCCCGCCTTCACGTCGCCAACCAGCGGCACCGAGATCATGCCGTCCGGGCGCACCGGCATGCTGGCGCTGAGGTCCGGGTTATGCCAGACGGAAACTTGAACCTGATCGTCGACGCCGATGTGATACGCCGCCACGGATTGGGTTTCCGGGTTTACCTTGGGCGGAGCCTGGGTCGATCCGGTCATGCCTGTGGCGCAGCCGGCGACAATCAGGACAACCGACAGCGCAAGCAGTCGAAGCGAGGTATTCATGGCTTTGCCCGTTTGTTTGAGAATTGTTAAGATTATCATGCTTTGTCTGGCCTCTGGGAAGGTTGCGCGCCTCATTCAGACCGCATAGTAGGCGCGGTACCACTCCACGAAACGCGCGACCCCCTGTTCCACCGGTGTGCTTGGCTGGTAGCCGGTATCACGCGTCAATTCCTCGACATCCGCATGGGTATCCGGCACGTCTCCCGGTTGCAGCGGAAGCAGGATCTTTTCCGCGCTGCGCCCGAGGCACGCTTCAAGGACCTCGATATAGCGGGCCAGTTCCACCGGCTGGTGATTGCCGATGTTGTAGAGACGATACGGCGCGTTCGACGTCGCGGGTGACGGTTGGCGTGGATCGAAGCCGGGGTCCGGTTCCGCCACGCGATCGAGCGTTCGGATCACACCCTCGACGATGTCGTCGATGTAGGTGAAGTCCCGCGTGTGCTTGCCGTGATTGAACACCTCGATCGGCTCGCCGGCGAGAATCCTGCGCGTGAACACGAACAGCGCCATGTCCGGCCTGCCCCACGGGCCGTAGACCGTGAAAAATCGAAGGCCGGTCGTGGGTAGGCCATACAGATGGCTGTAGGTATGCGCCATCAGCTCGTTGGCCTTCTTGGTCGCCGCGTACAGGCTGACCGGATGGTCGACCGCATCGCGCACCGAGAACGGCAGCTTGCGATTGGCGCCGTAGACCGAGCTCGACGAGGCGTAAACGAGGTGCTCGACCTTGCCGTGCCGGCACGCCTCCAGAAGATTGATGAAGCCGACCAGATTGCTGTCGACGTAGGCGTACGGATTCTCGATCGAGTAACGCACACCGGCTTGCGCCGCGAGGTTGACTACGCGCTGCGGCGCAAGATCGGCAAACGCGCTTTCCAGCGCGGGACGATCCTCCAGGTCCGCACGCACCAGACGAAACCGCGGTTGAACGGCGAGGCGGGCAAGCCTGGCCTCTTTCAATGCCGGGTCGTAATAGGCATTGACGTTGTCGTAGCCAAGCACTTCGTCGCCGCGCGCGAGCAATCGTTCGCTCAGCGCCGCGCCGATGAAGCCGGCCGCACCCGTGATCAGGACACGCATGCGTCAATCCGTGGTGATGTCGTTGGCTTCAACAAATCCCTGACTTCCAATGGGGGCGCAATTCGATCTAGAGCTTTAATGCAGAATCCGTGCCACACGAGTGACGTAGCGCCTGACACGCCGACGGTAGTTTTTGCACTTTGAGCACGAAACGACCGGCGGTGAACAAAACCGCAATCGCGTGGCAGATATGTTCATCTGCGGCGCTTGCGCCGGCGATTCGTGAATGAGCTGTGCGCGAGCCTCGGCGGTTCGGGAGACTGATCAAAGCCGATCATCCACCCGATCCCGCGGCAATGCCTGTTTGACGTCAAACAACACGCAACCGGGCTTGCCGAGCGCCCGAATACCATCGGCGCCGAGTTCGATGAATTCACGGTGGGCGACGGCGAGGACGATGGCATCGTACTTGCCTGCGATCAGTGTGGGTGTCAGATCCAGACCGTATTCGTGGCGTGCCTCGTCGGCACTGACCCACGGATCGTGAACGTCGACGTTGGCATGGTAGCTCTGGAACTCCTTGATCACGTCGACCACGCGCGTATTGCGCAAATCCGGGCAGTTCTCCTTGAACGCGAGACCCAGCACGAGGATGTTCGCGCCCGCGGCGTGCATGCGCCTTTGCGTCATCAGCTTGACCACGCGCTGCGCGACATGCTCGCCCATGCCATCGTTGATGCGCCGCCCCGACAGGATCACTTCGGGGTGATAGCCGATCTGCTGGGCCTTGTAGGTGAGGTAGTACGGATCGACGCCGATGCAATGCCCGCCGACCAATCCCGGCCTGAACGGCAGAAAATTCCATTTGGTGCCGGCTGCTGCCAGCACTTCGCTGGTGTCGATGCCGAGGCGGTGGAAGATAAGCGCAAGCTCGTTCACCAATGCGATATTGAGGTCGCGCTGGGTGTTCTCGATGACCTTGGCGGCTTCGGCGACCCGTATGCTCGACGCGCGATGGGTTCCGGCCGTGATGACGCGCCGATAGAGCGCGTCGACGAAATCCGCTGCGTCCGGGGTCGATCCGGAGGTGACCTTGACGATGGTTTCCAGCCGATGTTCCCGATCCCCCGGATTGATGCGCTCCGGACTGTATCCGGCATGGAAATCCCGATTGAAGGTCAATCCCGATTCGCGCTCGATGATCGGCACGCAGACTTCCTCGGTCGCGCCCGGATATACGGTCGATTCGTAGATCACGATGCCGCCGCGTTGCATCGCCTTGCCGACGGTGCGGCTGGCGCCCTCGAGCGGGCCCAGGTCCGGGCGCCGCGATGAATCGATCGGGGTCGGCACGGTCACGATGAAAACGTTGCAGCGGGACAGGTCGGCCGGATCCGCGCTGAACTCGAGCGCACGAGCCGCCGCCAGCTCCTCGCTGGACACTTCGAGCGTGTGATCGCGCCGTTCGCGCAGTTCGTCCACGCGCGCGACATGGATATCAAAGCCGAGTGTGGGCACGGATCGGCTGAACGCGACGGCCAGTGGCAAGCCGACGTAGCCGAGTCCGATCACGGCCACACGTGCGTCTTCGATGCGGGGAAGCGGGGCAGCATCCATGGTCGGGTCCGCAAAGCAAAGCGCGCAAGTCTAGCAAAAGACCGGGCACCTTCGACTGGCCAGATCCGCGTTGACCATGGCAGGGGACGTCGTTGCCGTCAGGTTTTCTTCGGCCGCTGCCAGCCGGGTACCGTGATCTGGCGCGACCGGGCGAGAGTGAGTTCTTCCGACGGCGCGTCGTTGCTGATGACCGAACCGGCACCGATGGTGGCGTCATGTCCGATCGTTACCGGTGCGACCAGTGCGGTGTTGGAACCGATGAAAGCACCGTTTTCGATGCGTGTCGTGTGTTTGTTCGCGCCGTCGTAATTGCAGGTGATCGTGCCGGCGCCGATATTGACTTCGTTGCCGACGCGTGCGTCGCCGATGTAGCTCAAGTGGTTCGCCTTGGAACCGGTGCCGAATCGCGCGTTCTTGATTTCCACGAAGTTCCCGACGCGCGTCGCCTCGGCCAGCTCGGTGCCGGGTCGAAGGCGTGCGAACGGACCGATGACGCAGGCGCCATGCGTTACCACGCCATCCAGGTTGCAGTGCGACCGCACCACGGTACCGGCGGCGAGCTGCGAGTTTCGAATGAGGCAGAACGGGCCGATCCGCACCTCGTCGCCGAGCTCGACCAAGCCTTCAAGTATCACGTCGATATCGATCTCGACATCGCGCCCGACGCGCAAATCGCCGCGTAGATCGAAACGGGTCGGATCGGAGAGGCGCACACCGGAGACGGATAGTGCCCGCGCGCGCAGTCCCTGATACAGGCGTTCGAGCGCGGCCAGTTGCCATCCGTCATTGGCACCGAGCACTTCCTCCGGTTCGCTGCATGGACTGACACGGGCTGGTTCGCCTTCTGCGTCGGCTTGGGCGAATACGTCGGTCAGATAAAGCTCGCCTTGCGCATTGCTGCTGGACAGATTGTCGATCCAGCCGCGCAAGCGCTGCGCGTCGGCGACCATCACGCCGCTGTTCACGCAACGGATCGCACGTTGTTCCGGCGTGGCATCCTTCTCCTCGACGATCGCGCGTACGCGCTCTTCATTGTCGTCCAGAACAACGCGCCCATAACCGCGCGGATCGTCCACCTGTGCGACCAGCACAGCCAGGGAAGCCTCAACCGCGAGCAGCTTTTGCAGGGTGGCGATTCCGATCAGAGGCACGTCGCCAAACAGGACCAGAACGCGCGCTGCGTTCGGCACGCCGGGCATGGCCAGCCGTACGGCATGGCCGGTACCGTGTTGCTCGGGCTGGTGCACCCACTCGATATCGCCGAGATCGGTAACCGCGGCCCGCACCTGATCGCCGAGATGCCCATGCACCACGTGGATGCGCGCCGGCTGCAGCGAACGCGCCGTGTCGAGCACGTGCGCGAGTATCGGTTTGCCGGCCAGCGGCATCAGCACTTTGGGCTTGCCCGATTTCATGCGCGTGCCCGCGCCGGCGGCGAGAACAATCACATGCAGCGGAAAGGCGGTCATGGCGGCTTCCATTCGGGAATCACGGGCGTAATGACGAACATTAGCCCAATTTCGAAGCGGGGCAAAACCGTCCCGCCAGGGTCCCTGGCGCGAATCAGCGCTTCATCTGCCGGCGCAAACGTTCCAGTGCCTGCAGTTGCGCCATGGCCTGGGCGAGTTGTACCTGCGCTTGCGCTATCTCCATTGCATCGCTGCGATCGGCCAATATGCGTTCGGCCGTCTCCTTGGCCTGACGCGCTGCGCTTTCGTCGAGATCCTTCGCGCGCACAGCGGTGTCGGCCAGCACCGTCACGACCTGCGGTTGTACTTCGAGGATGCCGCCGGACACATAAAAGAACTGCTCATCACCGTTATCCAGCAGCACGCGCACCTGACCCGGCTTGAGCCGCGTGATCAAGGGCGCGTGACGCGGCGCGATGCCGAGCTCGCCCATTTCTCCGGTAGCGACGACCATGTGCGCTTCGCCGTGGAAGATTTCCTCCTCGGCGCTGACGATGTCGCAGTGGATTGTGGAGGCCATGTCGATTCCGTAGGGCGGGCCCTGGCCCGCCAGCTTTGATGTTGCGTTGCGCGTTGACGGGCCGAGGCCCGCCCTACGCCGCCTTCTTTTCCATCGACTTGGCTTTCTCGAACGCCTCGTCGATGCCGCCGACCATGTAGAACGCCTGCTCGGGCAGCTCGTCGCATTCGCCGTCGACGATCATCTTGAAGCCGCGGATGGTTTCCTTGAGCGAAACGTATTTGCCCGGCGAACCCGTGAACACTTCGGCGACGTGGAACGGCTGCGAGAAGAAACGCTCGATCTTGCGCGCGCGATAGACCGCGAGCTTGTCTTCTTCGGAAAGCTCGTCCATGCCGAGGATCGCGATGATGTCCTTCAATTCCTTGTAGCGCTGCAGCGTGCCCTGCACGCGGCGCGCGACGTCGTAATGTTCCTGGCCGATCACGTTCGGATCGAGCTGGCGGCTGGTCGAGTCGAGCGGATCGACCGCCGGATAGATGCCGAGCGAGGCGATGTTGCGCGACAGCACCACGGTCGCATCGAGATGCGCGAATGTGGTCGCCGGCGACGGGTCGGTCAGGTCGTCCGCCGGCACGTACACGGCCTGGATCGAGGTGATCGATCCGGTCTTGGTCGAGGTGATGCGTTCCTGCAACAGACCCATTTCCTCGGCCAGCGTCGGCTGGTAACCGACCGCGGACGGCATGCGTCCGAGCAGCGCCGAGACTTCCGTGCCGGCGAGCGTGTAGCGGTAGATGTTGTCGACGAAGAACAGCACGTCGCGACCCTTGCCCTTCTCGTCCTTCTCGTCGCGGAAGTATTCGGCGAGCGTGAGGCCGGTCAGCGCGACGCGCAGACGATTGCCCGGCGGCTCGTTCATCTGGCCGTAGACCATCGCGACCTTCGACTCGGACAGGTTGCCGAGCTGGATCACCCCCGACTCGGCCATCTCGTGATAGAAGTCGTTGCCTTCGCGCGTGCGCTCACCGACACCCGCGAACACCGACAGGCCCGCGTGTTCCTTGGCGATGTTGTTGATGAGCTCGAGCATGTTCACGGTCTTGCCGACGCCGGCGCCGCCGAACAGGCCGACCTTGCCGCCCTTCGCGAACGGGCAGATCAGGTCGATGACCTTGATGCCGGTTTCGAGCAACTCGTTCGCAGCGGCTTGTTCGTCGTAGCGTGGCGCCGGGCGATGGATTTCCCAGCGTTCCTTCGCGTCGACCGGACCGGCTTCGTCGATCGGCCTGCCGAGCACGTCCATGATGCGTCCGAGCGTGCCGGCGCCGACCGGTACCTTGATGCCCTCGCCGGTGTCCTCGGCGACGAGGCCGCGCTTGAGCCCGTCGGTGGAACCGAGCGCGATCGAGCGCACGACGCCGTCGCCGAGCTGCTGCTGCACTTCGAGCGTGATGTCGGTGTTCGCGACTTTCAACGCGTCATACACCTTCGGGACCGACTCGCGCGGGAATTCGACGTCGACGACCGCGCCGATGATTTGTACGACTTTGCCCTGGTTCATTGCCATGCTCCAAATAAACTCCTCATACTGCTGCCGCGCCGCTCACGATCTCCGAGATTTCCTGCGTGATCGCGGCCTGGCGCGCCTTGTTGTAGATCAACGTGAGTGTGTCGATGGTCTTGGTCGCATTGTCCGACGCGCTCTTCATCGCGACCATGCGCGCGGCGTGTTCGCTCGCGAGATTCTCGAGCGTTGCCTGATACACGAGCGACTCGACATAGCGCGTGAGCACATGCTCGAGCACGGTTTCGGCGTCGGGCTCGTAGAGATAATCCCAGGCATGCGCGGTCTGGATCGCATCGGATGGCGGCAGCGGCAGCAGCTGGTCGATGGTCGCCTTTTGCGACATCGTGTTGACGAAATCGTTGTAGGCGAGGTCGAGCCGGTCGATGCGCCCTTCGCTGTACGCATCGAGCATGACCTTGATCACCCCGATCAGTTGCGCGATCTGCGGGCGTTCGCCGAGATGGCTCGCACTGCCGACCAGATTCACCTTGAGGCGCTTGAAGAACGCATTGGCCTTGGTGCCGATACAGACCACGTCGACTTCGACGCCGCGTTCCTGCCAGCCGCGGATGCCGGCGAGCAGCGCGCGAAACAGGTTCGCATTGAGTCCGCCGCACAATCCGCGATCGGTCGAGACGACCAGATAGCCGACGCGCTTGATCTCGGCGCGCTGGACCATGAACGGATGCTTGTACTCGGCCGTCGCGTGCGCGATGTGCCCGATCATCTGGCGCATGCCACGGGCGTACGGACGCGACGCGCGCATGAGTTCCTGCGCCTTGCGGATCTTGGAGGCCGAGACCATTTCGAGCGCGCGCGTGACCTTGCGCATGTTCTGCACGCTCTTGATCTTGGTGCGGATTTCTCTGGCGCCTGCCACGTCTGCTTCAGCCTTGCGTTGATCGCGACGCCGACTCGACTGCGCCGCGCAAGATGAACTTCATCATCGACTGATCTCTCCGTCGATCACTACCAGCTACCCGTCTTCTTGAATTCGTCCAGCGCCTCTGCAAATGCGCCTTCGAAATCCTTGTTCCAGTCGCCGCTGTCGACGATCTTCTGCATCAGATCGGCATGTTCGTTGCGCATGTATTCGTGCAACGCGGATTCGAACGGCAGGATCTTCGCGATTTCGAGATCGTCGAGATAGCCGTTTTCGGCCGCGTATAGCGACACCGCGAGTTCCGCGATCGAGAGCGGCGCATATTGCTTCTGCTTCATGAGCTCGGTCACGCGCTGGCCGCGTTCGAGCTGCGCGCGCGTCGAGGCGTCGAGGTCGGACGCGAACTGCGCGAATGCCGCGAGTTCGCGGAACTGCGCGAGCGCGAGCTTGATGCCGCCCGAGAGCTTCTTGATGATCTTGGTCTGTGCGGCGCCGCCGACGCGCGAGACCGAAATGCCCGCGTTCACGGCCGGGCGGATGCCCGCGTTGAAGAGGTCGGTTTCGAGGAAGATCTGCCCGTCGGTGATCGAGATCACGTTGGTCGGCACGAATGCCGACACGTCGCCGGCCTGCGTCTCGATGATCGGCAGCGCGGTCAGCGAGCCGGTCCTGCCCTTGACCTTGCCGTCGGTCGCCTTCTCGATGTAGTCCTCGTTCACGCGCGCGGCGCGCTCGAGCAGGCGCGAATGCAGGTAGAAGACGTCGCCCGGATACGCTTCGCGGCCCGGCGGGCGGCGCAGCAGCAGCGAGATCTGGCGGTAGGCCCAGGCCTGCTTGGTCAGATCGTCGTAGATGATCAGCGCGTCTTCGCCGATGTCGCGGAAGTACTCGCCCATGGCGCAGCCCGAATACGGCGCGATGTACTGCATCGCGGCCGACTCGGACGCCGAGGCGGCAACGATGATCGTGTGCTCTAGCGCGCCGTTTTCCTCGAGCTTGCGCACGACGTTCGCGATCGAGCTTTGCTTCTGCCCGACGGCGACGTAGATGCATTTGATGCCGGTGCCTTTCTGGTTGATGATTGCGTCGACCGCGAGCGCGGTCTTGCCGGTCTGGCGATCGCCGATGATGAGCTCGCGCTGGCCGCGGCCGATCGGGATCATCGCGTCGACCGACTTGTAGCCGGTCTGAACCGGCTGCGAGACCGACTTGCGCCAGATCACGCCCGGCGCGACTTTCTCGATCGGGCTCGTCGCGGTCGCGCTGATCGGTCCCTTGCCGTCGATCGGCATGCCGAGCGCGTCGACGACGCGGCCGAGCATCTCCGGGCCGACCGGCACTTCGAGAATGCGGCCGGTGGTCTTGGCAGTCTGGCCTTCGCGCAGGTGCTCGTAGTCGCCGAGCACGACCGCGCCGACCGAATCGCGTTCGAGATTGAGCGCGAGCGCGAACGTGTCGCCCGGCAACTCGATCATCTCGCCGGCCATCACGTCGTTCAGTCCGTAGACGCGGACAATGCCGTCGGAAACGCTGGTCAGGGTGCCCTGGTTGCGTGCGTCGGCGGTGAGCTTGAACTTCTCGATGCGGCTCTTGATGAGCTCGCTGATTTCGGAGGGGTTGAGTGTGGTGGCCATGGTTCGTTTCCTTGGGTCGCGTGTCGCAGCATTGCAGCACGCGCTATCCGGCATTGGGTGAGATGTCAGAAGTCAGACGTTACGGCGCAAGCCGGGCGCCCGGAAATTTCTCGTCTCTCGTCTCATGTCACTTCCCGCATTTACTGCGTTACCGCCGTCGCCAGCCTTGCAAGGCGACCGCGCACGGAGCCATCGACGACCACGTCACCGGCATCGATGATGGCGCCGCCGATCAAGTCCGCATCGATGGAGCGTGTCAGTTCGATGTCGCACTTGAAGCGCTGCTTCAGCGCATAGCTCAGTCTTGCAAGTTCGCCGTCATCGATCGGTGCCGCGCTCGTCACATTGACTTTCAATACATGCTGCGCATCGCGCTGCCGCGAGGCATACAGCGTGGCGATCTCCGGCAGGGCCGCCAGGCGGCCGTTTTCCGCGAGCAGCCCGATGAACGCAGAAAATCGTGAATCGCTCGCTTCGCCCTCGGGTAAAAACAGGGCCTTGAACTCGTCCTCGCTGACTTGCGGATCGCCGAACAGCGTGGTCACTCGCGGATCGGCAGCGATCGTGCCCGCGAATTCCAGCTTGTGCGCCCATTCATCGATCGCGCCGTCCCCTGATGCGATCTCGAAAGCGGCGCGTGCATACGGCCTGGCCAGGGTCAGCGGCTGTTGCATGTCAGATCTCGGCCGCCAGCTGGTCGATCAGCGCGCGATGCTCGTCGGCGTCGATCTCGCGCTTGAGGATCTTTTCCGCACCGGCAATTGCCAGGCTGCCCAGTTGCCCGCGCAGTTGCTCGCGCGCGCTGTTGGCCAGATTGTCGATATCCGCTTGCGCGATCGCTTTCTGTCGGTCGCCTTCGACGATTGCATCCTGCCTGGCCTTCTCGATCAGATGGCTGGCGTGCTGGTGCGCCTTCTCGATGATTGCCGCCGCATCGGCGCGCGCCTGCTTGATTTCCTCGGCAACGCGCGCATCGGCATCGGCCAGTTCCTTGCGCGCGCGCTCGGCGGCGTTCAGTCCGTCGGCAATGCGCTTGGCGCGCTCGCCCATCGCCGCAGCGAGTGGCGGCCAGATGAATTTCATCGTGACCCAGATGAGGATCCCGAAGGTGATCATCTGGGCGATCAACGTTGCATTGAGGCTCACGGTCTAAATCCTCATTGGACGCGCGGGCGAATCGGTTACTTTCCGGAAGCGTGCGACAGTACCGAAGCCGAGAACGGATCGACGAAAATCAGATACAGCGCGATACCCACGCCGATGATCGGAATCGCATCGATCAGGCCGACCAGCAGGAACATCTTGCCCTGCAGCATCGGCACCAGTTCGGGCTGGCGCGCGGAACTCTCGAGAAACCGGCCGCCCATCAGGCCCATGCCGATCGCGGCGCCGATACCGCCGAGGCCGAGCATGAGGCCGGCGGCGAGGGCGGTGAAGCCTTCCACACTTGCCAGTGCGCTGATATCCATGGTGCTACTCCGTGTTGCTTCGGGTTGGAAAAATAGGGGGGCGGCCGTGCGTGACGATCAATGTTGTTCACCCGCCATCGACATGTAGACGACAGTCAGAACCATGAAGATGTAGGCTTGCAGCGAAATGATCAGAACGTGGAAAATGGTCCAGCCGGTGGCCAGCAGCACCTGTGCGACAAAGGCGAGATTGCTGCCGATGCTGGCGGCGGCGTAATTGAGTGTCAGACATGCGAGCAGAATGAAAATGACTTCGCCGGCATACATGTTCCCAAACAGTCGCAGACCGAGACTCAGCGGCTTGGCCAGCTCCTCGACCACCTTGAGCAACAGGTTGATCGGCATCAGCACGATCTTGGCGACCATGTTGTCGGCCGCGAATGGGTGGAACAGCGATTCGGCGCCAACCCCCTTCAGGCCCTTGCAGTAGAAGCCGTACCAGAGCGCGATCAGAAATACCGTCAGCGACATGCCGAGCGCGATGTTCGGATCGGCGGATGGCACCACGCGCAGGTGTTCGACACCGACGCTGCCGGCCAGGCCCGGGAGCAGGTCGATCGGCAACAGGTCCATGAAGTTCATGAAGAACACCCAGAACCCAACCGCCATCGCCATAGGCGCGACGAACTTCGATGGTTTGTGGAACGAGTCCCTGACCTGGCTGTCGACGAACTCGAACAGAACTTCGATGAAATTCTGCCATTTGCCTGGCACGCCGCTGGTCGCACGCCTGGCGATCGGACGAAACATCAGGAGGAACGCGAGGCCGAGCAGCACTGAAATCACCACCGAATCGAGATCGAGTACCCAGAAGCCGGTGGCCTTTGGATCGATCGTCATCGTGTGCAGATCCAGCTTGAGATAGGTCAAGTGGTGCAGGATGTAGCTGCTGCTGTTGTGGCCGCCTTCAGACGCCATATCCGAACAAATCCGTCAATGTGATCCGGTCATCTTGGGCCCTGGCAGCGGTCCGGGGTCGGAACCGCCGCCTATCAAAGCCCCTTCCAATCAGAAGCGCTTCAACGCAATCAGGTTTGCCAACAACGCAACCACCATCCCGCTGAACACCGGCAGTGCCGGAAGGTGCCAGCGCAGCAGCAACGCGAGGACGCCGCCCAGCACCACGATCCATTTGAACAGAAGGCCGACCAGCATGCGTGCGAGCATCGTTCCGCCGCCGGCGATGTCTCCGCCCAAACTGAACGCTGCCATCGCCGTAGTCCCCAGGGCAACTACAACGCCGCCACACATGGCCGCAATGCCGGCCGACGCGCCTTGCACGAACAGGAACACGACGCCGGTGATCAACGTGCAGGTGATTTGTGTGAGCGTCAGCCGACCCGCAAGCCGGCGGCCGGCAGCCAAACTATTGATCACGCGCAGTCACCCGAGCGCATCGCCGCCAGTCCGCGATGGCGCAACAATTGCCAACAATCGAGCCGCTTAGGATAGCAGCGCCTGCTGCATTGCCGCAAGCCGGGAACTCGTCGCTCGGCTGCTTTCGCGTGTGTCAAAAAAGCCCGCGGCCGAAGACGGCGGGACAGCCGTACGGTCCGGGCAAGGGTCAGTAAAACGGCTGTTGTTGCTGCGAATCGGGAGTGCGGCGGCTTGTTGTCGTCGCCGCTCGTCGCCTTGTCGGGAATCAACGGCCCCACGGTTGCGCTGCCGACCGGGTACGGCGACAGGCGCCACTTGAATTTCGGATCGTAGGGATGAGGCTGGGCGGATCTGTTG
>JBAVZT010000077.1:0-3314 GCA_049588955.1 Rhodanobacteraceae bacterium
CGGCAGCCGCGTCGAGGGCGGTCGTATCCAGCGACTCGACGCGAACGCCGCCGCCGCGACGCAATGCCGCGCGCTGCCGAACATGGTCGATCACGATCTGCCGCATCGCGCGCGCCGCAACGGCGAAGAAATGACTGCGATCGTTGGCCGTCGGCGCTCCGTGATGGGCCAGTTTGAGATAAGCCTCGTGGACCAGCGAGGTTGCGCGCATCGCCTGCTCGCCGCCACCGCGCAACTGGCCGGCGGCGAGCCGATGCAGCTCATCGTAGAGGGTTGCGAATACGCGCTCGGAGGCGTCGCGATCCCCGTCGCGCGCTCTGCCGAGCAGTTCCGTGATATCCACCACACGCATCTCCCCACCGCAGTGCTACGGTGCCACGTGCGCGCGCAGTAGGCAATCGTTGCGAGAAGTCCAAAAGCCAAGCCGTGATCCCGGCTCAATGGCGGATCGGCTTCGCGTCGTCGGGCGCACTGGGCGCGGACACAGTGTGTCGACCCTGCATCACGTGCCCGCATTGCCCGGTGGTCGTGACGGGAAGATCGCTGCGGGTACCCTTGCCAGCATGCCGATGGCAGACTGTCCGGCAGGGTCAACCATCTATCGATGTCAGGAGAAAACCGATGAACCGTCGACGCCCGCTTGTGCGCGCCGCCCTGGAGGGAAACGCCGATGTCCGGCGATAGCGACTCGAGCCTGCGGCGGCGGCCCGCGTGGTCGATCGTTGCGTTCGATGTATTTCTGGGCCACGCACCGGACTGGTACAAGATCACGCTGATCGCGGCTCTCGGGCTGAACCCGATCGCGCTGTTGCTGTTCGGGCCGTTCGTCAGCGGCTGGCTGCTGTTGATCGAGTTCATCGGCGCGCTCGCGCTCGCGCTGCGCTGCTATCCGCTGCAACCGGCCGGCTTGCTGGCAATCGAGGCCTTGTTCATGGGCCTCACATCGACGGCGCATGTCGCACACGAGGTCAAGGCCAACTTTTCGGTCATCCTGCTGCTGATGTTCATGGTGGCGGGGATTTATTTCCTGCGCAGTCTGCTGTTGTACATTTTCACCGGCCTGCTGGTTCGCGTGCGTTCCAAGCGTGCGTTGTCACTGACCTTCTGCGCCGTTGCGGCGCTGCTTTCGGCATTTCTCGATGCCCTCACCGTGATCGCGGTGATCGTCAGCGTTGCCGCCGGCTTCTACATGATCTATCACCGCGTCGCTTCGGGCGGCGGATTCGACGACGATCAGGGTCACGATCACGAGGACGACGGGTTGATCGAGGAGCAGCGGCGTGAGGATCTGGTGCAATTTCGTGGCTTCCTGCGCAGCCTTGTCATGCACGCCGCGGTCGGTACCGCGCTCGGTGGTGTGTGCACGCTGGTCGGCGAGCCGCAGAACCTGCTGATCGGCGACGCTGCCGGCTGGAGCTTCCTCGCATTCGCGGTCCGCATGGCACCGGTTACGCTACCGGTACTCATCGTCGGTCTCTGCACCTGCCTGGCACTCGAGAGCCTGCACTGGTTCGGTTACGGCGACCTGCTGCCCGAGTCCGTGCGCGAGGTAATGGAACGCTACGCAACGCGCGAGCGTGAGGGGCGTGATCGCGCGGGCTGGCTGCGTCTCGGCGCGCAGGCGCTCGCCGCCGCGTTCCTCGTTGTCGGGCTGCTGCTGCACCTGGCCGAAGTCGGCCTCATCGGTCTCGCTGTGATCGTCCTGGCGACAGCGCTCTGCGGCGTAGTGGACGAGCGTCGTATCGGACATGCGTTCGAAGAGGCACTGCCGTTCACGGCGTTGCTCGTTACATTCTTCGCGATTGTCGCAGTGATTCAGGAGCAGCACCTGTTCGTGCCGATCATCGAACATGTGCTGGCCACCGAAGGTCGTGCGCAGCTGGTGATGATGTACGTCGCCAACGGCGTGCTCTCGGCAATCAGCGACAATGTGTTCGTCGCGAGCGTGTACATCAAGGCGCTCGAAACCGCTGCGGCCGGCGGGCACCTGGCACGCGAGCAGTTCGAGCTGCTGGCCGTGGCTGTCAATACCGGCACCAACATCCCGAGCGTGGCCACCCCGAACGGGCAAGCCGCGTTTCTGTTTCTGCTGACCTCGGCGCTCGCACCGCTGATCCGACTCGGCTACGGTCGCATGCTGTGGATGGCGCTGCCGTACACGGTCATGATGTCGCTGACCGGGCTCATTGCGGTGTGGGTACTGCTTTGATCGCCGATCCGCACCGAAGTGTCGACAATCCGCTGGCGTTCCTCGCCGGATCCAGTCCGCACATGCCACCACAACATGCAAGAGCCGATCGGGCACGTCTCGACAGGAAAGCGTGCGCGGGAGCGCAAGCGCGCGGCAAGGCTGGTCCAAAGGGCGAACGCCTTGGGCGCGGGTCAACCGGATACTCGTATGGCGCACACGAAAAGCGTTGCGGAGCATCGTGACTTAGCCCTTTGGCTGCCCCGGACGCCGTCCCCTCAATCGCCGCCGGCCAGCCAACCATCGGCAGACGATCAATACATTCTCGACGGATCGCACTGGTTGGGTGAGAATGGGTTCCAGGAGATTCCTTGTGAACCCATCCGTACCGGCAGCGACAGACGGCGAAGCCGCCGGGCTTGCGCCGGACGCGTTGTTTGCGGCGGTGTACGATCGCCTCAAGGTGATGGCGGGGCGGCAGCTCGGAGCGGGCGGCCGCAGCGCGACGCTCGACACGACCGTCCTCGTGCACGAGCTCTACCTGCGCATCAATGCACGGAACGATCTTTCGTTCTCGCACCCCGGCCAATTCTTTGCGTACGCGGCGCGCGCGATGCGCCATCTGCTGACCGATCGGGCGCGCAGGCACATGAGCCAGCGCGCCGGCGGCAACTGGATGCAGATCACATTGACTGCCAGCAGCGAGTCGTTTGCACTCGACAGTGCCGAACAGGCAATCGCACTCGACACGGCGCTGGATCGGCTTGCCGCGATCGACAAACGCGCGGCTCGCGTCGTGGAACTGCGCTACTTCGCAGGCCTTAGCGCCGAACAGGCTGCCGAAGCGCTCGGCGTCGCCAGACGCACGGTCGATCGCGACTGGACGTTTGCGCTCGCATTTCTGAAAACCGATCTCGAGTGATGGCACAGTCCGGCGCATATCGCCGTTATTCGTAGAAAGCCCTTCCGGCGATATCGCATGGCATCGCAGAACCCGACCTTGCGCGAGCTGTTCGAAGCGGCCCTCGAGCTGCCCGGGGAAGCGCGCGTGCAGTTTCTGGAAAGCCGTTGTGCTGATCCGGCTCAGCGGGCACGACTGGAACGCATGCTCGACGCAGGTCCGGAA